>DAIAMA010000176.1 GCA_027438535.1 bacterium | reverse complement strand
GGGGATCGCGCGTTTTTTGCGCGCGCGGTGCTTGACGAATTTTTCCTTGAACGCATGAATCACTTCATCCCGCGCTTGGGCAGCGCGCAAGGCGTCGCGCGCTGCCGTGACGTGGAAGGCGCGGACTAAAAAATCCTCGAGCTGGCGCGCCACAGCGATGAGTAGTTCCGACTCGGCAAGGCCACTGCACTCTTCATCGTTGCGATACGCGGCATAGCGCAAGGCCAGCGCCGGGTCGGCCTGTTCCAGTGCATCAAGAAATAATTTATCCAGCACCGGCAAGCGCTCGGCGCGGTAAATGTCGGGATAGTCGAAACCTGGCAGATCAAAGTGCAAACTTGCGCTCATCAATAAGCTCCTTTGCGTCGCCAACTTGTTATGACAAGTTGGCGCAAAAAAACGGCGGTCGCGGACCGCCATGGGTTAAACCAATTCGGTAATGCCCCCCGGCCCTACTTCGACCGAGAACCCCCCGAGACCGCCGTCTTTCAGCTCGCCGCCCATCGCTTTCAGGCTTTCTTCGCTGATCAGGTTGCGCAGCTTATGCTTGAGCGCGAGGTATTCGGGCGTCGATGCCATATCCGGCGTACGCGGCCTGGGTAGCGGGATCGGGATCTCGGCCTTGATGCAGCCGGGACGCGCGGTCATCACGTATACGCGGTCTGAAAGGAAGATGCTTTCGTCGATATCGTGCGTGATGAACAGTACGGAGAGGCGGAAGCGCTGCCACATATTGGTGAGGATCTGCTGCATCACGATGCGCGTCTGGGCATCGAGCGCGCCGAAGGGTTCATCCATCAGCAATACTTGCGGGCTGGTGGCGAGTGCGCGCACGATGCCGACGCGCTGCTTCATGCCGCCCGAGAGTTGTTCTGGGTAATGGTTTTCGAATGCGAGCAAGCCCGCCAGACCGAGCAGCGTGCGCGCCGCCTGCTCGCGCTGGCTCCTTTGCATGCCTTGCTGCTTTAGACCGAATTCCACGTTTCGGCGCACCGTGAGCCAGGGGAACAGCGAATACTGCTGGAATACCATGCCGCGATCCGCCCCCGGTTTGTCGGTGGTTTTGCCGTCGACCGTGACTTTGCCCTCGCTGGGCCGCACGAAGCCTGCCACCACGTTAAGCAGTGTCGACTTGCCGCAACCGGAGGGGCCGATGATGGAAATGAATTCACCCGGCCGCACCGTCATCGATACATCGCTGACCGCTTCGATCGTCGCGCTGTTGCGGCCAAAGCGTACCCGCAGGCGGTCGATTTGAATATGCCCGGTACTGGGTTCCTTGTTTGCTTGCGGGATCATTTGCGGCCTCCGTTGGCGTGAGCGGGCAGCCAGGGCATAAGTAAATTGCCGAGCAAGCGGATACCGCCGCTGCACGCGAGTCCCAGCACGCCGATCACGATCATGCCGATGGCGATATCGGAATATTGAATCAGCGAGTAGGCTTCCCAGGTGAAGTAGCCCACGCCGAACTGGCCGGAGATCATCTCCGCCGCGATCAGCGACACCCACGCCACGCCCATGCCGATTGCCAGGCCGGTGAAGATGTGCGGAAGTGCAGCCGGCAAAATGACCTGGCGCAGCAGCGCCGGTTCCTTGGCGCCGAGGCAGCGTCCGGCGCGCAGCAGCACCGGATCGACGCTATTCACGCCATAAATCGTGTTGAGCAAAATCGGAAAGAATGAGCCGAGAAAGGTGATGAACACGATGCTAGTTTCGTTGCTCGGCCAGAGCATGATGGACATCGGCACCCATGCGATGGCCGGAATCGGCCTGAGCACCTCGAACACCGGCAACAGTAGGCCGCGCATGATGCGATATTGGCCGATCAACAAACCAAACGCGACGCCGAACCCGGTGGCAATGCCAAAACCCAACAGAATACGCCGCAGGCTGATCCACATATTGCTGTAGAAGCGATCGCTATGCATCAGCTGGGTAACGTTCGCGAGCACCTCGCCGGGCGAGGGGATATTGGTGAAGCGGATGTAAAAGTCCCAGCGATACTTGGTGGCAAAATACCAGAACGCGACAAACAGACTGAGCGAGATCGCCACCATCAGCATGTCGGGCAATATGCCGTGCAGCCAAGCGGTCAGACGCTGCACCGGCCGCGGCGCGTGTGTCGTGGCCGCGGCTTGTTCCGGCTTAAGCGCGGGCACCGGCGCCAGTGTTAAATTAGGGGGTTCTGCCGCCACGCCATTCGGCGTGGCGCTGTCGTAATCCAGAGTTGGCACAGGATGCATTTTTCTAGCCTCCTACTTTTGCGGCAGCCAAGGCTTCCGTATAGTCCACCAACTTGCCGCCATGTTTCGCCACCCACGCTTGCGCGTCTTTTTTCAGCATAAACGGCACGATCTCGGGCTTTTTCGGATTCTTAGTGTCGAGTGCGAAGAACGCTTTGTCCGCAAATAGCTTGATGCCGTAGGTCTTGTCGAATAAGTAGGCCACATCGAGTTTTTTGCCTTGCGACAAGGCTTGCTTGATCGCGCTCAGCGTGCATACCGGCGAGCTATATGCGGTCAGCGCGCCGCCCTCGATCCATACTTCACCGCCGGCGCGCGGGACTTTGATCGGCTTCTTGCACAGCGGGTCGATGCCGCCGATCTCATAGCCTGCGTAACTCGCTTTTTGCTTATCGTAGTCCAGGCCTTTTTCTTTGAACGCCTGTTTGATAAAAGCCTCGTTTACCCAGGCATCGGCATCGAACTCCTTCACCCGGCCCATGCGTTGCAGCACGCCCGTGTCGTACTTGATGGCCTGAATCCATTTCGGTTTGATGCTCGGGTCCAAGGTATGAATGCCGCTCGGGCCGAGAAACAGGTAGACCACTTCTTTCTCGATTTTGGTCCATGCCGCGATTTGTTCCGCGGCCATCCTGGGATTTTTGCGTACCCAATCGTTCGCATCCATCAAGGCCTTCAAATACGCCACGACGAACTCGGGATACTTGTCCGCGAAATCCTTGCGTACCACGATACCGTGGAAAGTGGGTACCTTGGTTTCGGCGCCGTCAAAAATCTTGCGCGCGAAGCCGCGGAAGGGCAGCAACTCCGCGAACGGGACGAAATCGGCGTGCGCGTCGATTTTTCCTTCCTGCAGATTCGTGGTGCCGACTTCGGGGCTTTGATTGGAAAGCGCCCAGAAATCGTCTTTCCAGCCGCGGTCTTCCATCGCCTTCAATAGCATGCCGTGAGCGGCGGAGCCGAACGGCACGGAAACTTGCTTACCCTTTAAGTCTGACAGTTGGTAGTAAGGCGAGTCCTTGCGCACCACGACGCCGTTGCCGGAACCATCGGCGTTGTAGGCGATAATCGCGACCAGCTCGCTTCTGGTTTCCGGGCTGGATTGAAAAGTGGCGCCGTTCACCAGCAAGGGATAGTCGCCCATCATGCCGATCTGCAGTTTGTTGGCGAGCATGCCGGAGGTTACGGGCGGGCCCGAGGTGAAATTCTGCCAATCGATCTTGAATTGAATATCCTTGTATTTGCCGGTTTTGGGCAGATATTTTTCCAGCAAGCCGAGCTTCTCGATCACGATGCCGGCAGTGACGGTATTGGTGGTGGTGTTTTGGATGCCGATGCCGAC
>DAIAMA010000175.1 GCA_027438535.1 bacterium | reverse complement strand
CGGCAGCATCGACGTCGCCCAGGCCAAAGCGCGCACCGCGCTCGCCTTCAAGCGTCCTACGAAAATCTGGAGTGACGCCCTCACCGGCGGCCGCTTGCCGGTTTTAGGCTTGTCCGGCGTCACGCCGGTCGAAGGCGGCCTGCCGCTCGCGGTGAAGGGAGAGATCATCGGCGCGATTGGGATTTCCGGCGTTACATCCGAGCAAGACGGCCAGATCGCGCAGGCGGGCGCGGCGGTGCTGGGCTAATGCGTAAAACGTAGGGAGTCAATAAGCGAAGCACCCTATGCATCTTCCAGGTAAAGCTCTACCGCTTCCTGCAGATTGGCGATCGATTCATCAATCGTCTCGCCAAAACTAGAAACATCCACATTCAGGCATTGCGCGACGTAGTACTTGTCTTCCTAAGAAACGACATATTTAAGCCGTCTCATGATTCACTCCGAAAATACTAAGGAAGCTCTGCAAAAGTCCGTCATTCCGGCGAAAGCCGGAATCTAGGATTTTAAAAGTCGAGGCAAATTAAGCTCCGACTGGATGCCGGCTTGCGCCGGCATGACGCCCAAGGTACTTTTGCAGAGTCACCCTAAGCATTAGCTGACCACCTTTACACCCGGCGCAGATTTACCGTCAAGATGCTAATCCCACAACCACGCCGCGCCCCGCACCCCGCTCGAATCGCCATGCCGGTTCTTCACCAGCCGCGTGTCGACGCGATCCGAGAATACATATTTGCCCCACTGCCGCGGGACATGCTCATACAAGCGCGCGATGTTCGACATGCCGCCGCCCAGCACAATCACATCCGGATCGAGAATATTGATCACCTGCGCCAGCGAACGCGCCAAGCGATCTTCGTATTCCGCGAGCGTCCGTTCGCACGCGGCATCGCCTTGCGTCGCGCCCGCGACGATGCGCGGCGCATCCCAAGTCACGCCCGCATGCTGCGCATGGTGCCGCGCCATGCCGGGACCCGAGAGCCAGGTCTCGATGCACCCCGATTTACCGCAATAACAGGCGTTTCCGGGCAGCTCGCTCGCATTCGGCCAGGGTAAGGAATTGTGCCCCCACTCGCCGGCGATGGCATTGGGGCCGGTGAGCACTTGCCCATCGACCACGATGCCGGCACCGGTGCCGGTGCCGATGATCACGCCGAACACCACGCGCGCGCCGGCCGCTGCGCCATCCATGGCTTCCGACAGCGCAAAGCAATTGGCGTCGTTTTCGATGCGAATCGTCCGCGCCAATAATTTTTGCAGATCGTCCAAAAGCGGCTGGCCGTTCAAGCATATGGAGTTCGAGTTTTTAAGCCGGCCCGTGGCACGCGAAATCGCGCCCGGCGTGCCGATGCCGATAGTGCCTTGGCGTCCCCGATCGGCTTCGGCTTCCCGCACCAGGCCGGCGATAGCTTGCAGCGTGGCCGCGTAATCGTGTTGCGGTGTGGCCACGCGCCGGCGCAATAGCTCGACGCCGGATTCATCCAGCGCGGCAATTTCAATTTTGGTGCCGCCTAAATCAATGCCGAGACGCATCATGTCCTGCCTCGGAATAAACACGCCAGAGCATGCCGCTTTCCACCCACCCTTTGAGCAAGCCCGCCGCATGTTGGGCGACTTGAAGCTCGCTTATCCATTCGCATAGTCCCGCGCAGATATCGGCAAACGTCGCGCCGCGCCTAAGCGCGTCGAAGGCCCAGGCTTCGTCCACCGCCATGGAGCGGAAAAAAATCCTCAAGTCTTGCCGCCACACCACCCAAGCGATGGGATGCGTTGCGTGCGTGGCTGGCGGCGGGTCGTCTTCGGCATCCACCGCTTTCCAGAGGAGCGGCGCATTGGAATGCAAATCCAAGCGGTGCACCGCAGGATGCGCCTGAAAAGACATGGCCGGCCAAGCCGCACCGGGCACGGCGGCGATTTCCGAGAGACTCAGGCTGGGTGCATCCGCTGCGTCGAAGGCCAGCCCCATGGCCCATTCGAAGGCCGCTAGCTCAGCCAGGATGGGTGTGTCGGCATAAGGTGGCGTGGTGCGCAGGAAAACACTCAGGTCGCCGCCGAACCAACGCAAATTGCGATAAGACGAAGGATGCGCGTCGAGATAAGCCATGCACAATTGTTCGAATGCCTCATCGCCCAGCGCCGCATGCAAGGCGGTGTATTCGGTTTGCAGCGCTTCGATCAGGCGCAAGCGGTAGGCGCTGGCATAAATGTCCAAACGGATTTCGGCCGATGCCTGCGGGGTGCTCGCGACTTCCTGCCGCATGGCATCGTCGGCATGCAATACGTAGGCTTGAAATGCCTGCTGTAGCGCGCCCAGCTTGCTCATGCCACGGCCGGTTGCGCGTGGGCCTGCCGGGCCACGTGGCGCGCCTGATCCAGTTCCGCCAGCAATTCGTCCAGCGCGGGAATGTTGTCGTCGCGCTCGATCATGGTGGAGACGGGGCCGAAGCGGCGCAGCGCGTGGGCATACAGCGCCCAAACCGGATCGATGATCGGCTCGTCGTGGGTATCGATGATGTAGTCGCCCTGATTGCGGTGCCCCGCAAGATGAAACTGCTGCACCCGGTTCACCGGAATGGCGTCGATATATTCCGCCGGGTCGAAGCCGTGGTTGAAGCCACTGACGTAAATGTTGTTGATGTCGAGCAGAATCAAGCAATCGGCCTGTTGCGCCACTTCGCGCAGAAACACCCACTCGCTCATTTCGCTTTGGGTATAACCGATATAGCTGGAGACGTTTTCCAGCAGCAAGCGCCGCCCCAATATATCTTGCACTTCGCCCACGCGCGCCACGACATGGCGCAGCGCTTCTTCGGTATAGGGCAGCGGCATCAGGTCGTGCAGGTTAACATTCTCCACGCCGGTCCAGCACAGATGGTCGGAAATCCAGCGCGGTTCGATACGCTGCGCCAGGGCTTTCAACTGTTTTAGATAATCCCGGTTCAGCGGATCGCTGCTGCCGATGGACAGGGACACGCCATGCATCACGATCGGATACAGCGCGCGAATGCGGTCGAGGTAATAGAGCGGCTTGCCGCCCGGCACCATGTAATTTTCGGATAGGACTTCAAACCAGTCGACGGCGGGACGGGTTTGCAAAATGGTTTCGTAGTGGGGAATGCGCAAACCCAAACCAAAGCCCAGGGGCGCTTGAAGCAGCGATTGTTCGCTATGAGGCATGGCAACGGCCTTGCGGGAGTGAGGGGAAAAGCATCCGGAGCGGCAAGCTGCTCCGGATGCATGGCACGGCTAGCTTATTTCTTATCCATTTCCATCATGTGCGCCTTCGTCTTATCGCACTCGGCCTGGCTCATGATCAAAAAGCCTTTGCCCTTGCATGAATTCATGCCCTTACACGCATTGCTGGCGGTCTTGCAGTCGGTTTTTCCCTTGCAGGAATTGACGCCTTCGCAATGGATTTTACCTTCGGCGGCCACGGCACTGGTGGCAATGCCGGCGCTCATAAACATCGCCGCCGCGGTCGCGGCCAGGGCAACACCCGTCATCTTTTTAACTGCGCTCATGTAAAAATCTCCTAAGTGGTTAATGTGATTTTAAACGTCATCCAAGAAAAATCCATGGATAGGCATCAGTCGCGCCAATGCCCGTTACCTTACATGCTACCGGGTGA
>DAIAMA010000174.1 GCA_027438535.1 bacterium | reverse complement strand
CGCTTTCCTGCTGCGCGCGGTCCACCGCGGTATAAGCCGCGGCATTCACGATCACATCCGGGCCGATTTGCCGCAGCGCATGGCGTATCGCATCCGCATCGGCCAAATCCAGCGCCGTGCGTCCGAGCGCCACCACTTCGCCCAAGGGCGCCAGCGTGCGCCGCAATTCCCAGCCCACTTGGCCGTTAGCGCCGGTAATTAAAATTTTCATGGGAAGACCTCCGCATCCTTGAGGCGCACACCTGCTTGATCTTTGGCGGAGAGCAGCGGCGCGCCCGCGAGCGGCCACGCGATGCCGATCTGGGGGTCGTTCCAGGCGATCGTGCGTTCATGGCTGGGCGCGTAGTAATCGGTGGTTTTATACAAAAACTCCGCGTCATCGGAGAGCACCAGAAAACCGTGCGCGAACCCCGGGGGAATCCACACCATTTTTTTATTCGCGGCGGAAAGCTCCACGCCCACCCAGCGGCCGAAGGTAGGCGAGCTTTTGCGAATATCTACCGCGACATCGAACACCGCGCCCGCCACCACCCGCACTAGCTTGCCTTGGGCGTGCTCGATCTGATAATGCAAACCGCGCAGCACGCCTTGCGCCGAACGCGAGTGATTGTCCTGCACGAAATCCACATCGAGGCCGGTCGCATCATGAAAGGCACGCCGGTTATAGCTCTCGAAAAAAAAATCCGCGCGCATCGCCGAATAGCTTGGGCTCCAATATCAATACGTCGGGTAATGCGCTGGGCGTCACAATCATCTATCACTCAACCTCGGTTTTGCCCTGAAATTTTTTATACAACGCCAGCACGCGCGGCACATATTGCATGGTTTCGCGATACGGCGGGATGCGCTTGCCGTGGCGCAATACGGCCTGTTCACCGGCATTATAAGCAGCCAGCGCCAGTTGCAGATTGTTGTCGAACCGGCGCAGCAAATCGCGCAAATAATGCGCGCCGGCATTCACATTCTGCAGCGGATCGCGCAAATGCGTGACGCCATAGCGCTTGCCGGTCTCGGGCATGACTTGCATCAACCCGATCGCGCCTTTGTGCGATACGGCGCCCGGCTCATAGCCGGATTCGGTCGAAATCACCGCTTGCAATAGCGCCTCGTCGATCTGGTAAGCGCGCGCCGCTTGCGCCACCAAGGGCACATAGCGTTTCTGATTTTCCCAATTAATGCGGCCGCCGGCGAGCGGTATGGCCAGCGCCGGTTTTTTTGCAATCTCGCTTTGCAGCAGCAGCGCGTAGCGATTGTCCTGCTTCACGTCTGAGAGCACGAGCGTGCCCGCCTCGTCCGTATAGCCGAAAATATCGGCGTGCGCGAGAAGCGGAAAGAAAACCAACAATAAAATAGAAGGGAATTGGAATTTCATCATGTTTAGCCGGCCATCCTAAATGATGCCCTATTTGGACACCAACCCGCCACAAATCTCGCCGCTTGACACAAACATACCAATCGGTATGTAATGGCGCCATGCAAACTAAAATGCAAACCGCCAAACAACCCGATATTACTCGCGACAAACTGCTGGAAGCGGCATTTAACGAAATTCACCGCTACGGTTTTCAAGCTGCCAGCCTGACCAGCATTCTGGCCAATACCGGATTGACCAAGGGCGCGCTTTATCATCACTTCCCCTCCAAGCAAGACTTGGGGCTCGCCGTGGTGGACGAAGTCATCGAACGGATGCTGGCGGAGACCATATTCACCCCGCTGCGCGAAAGCCCGCATCCGATTAAAACGCTGCAAGACATACTGCGCGGCAAACGCGCAAAGCCGAATGTCGTCGAACTGGGCTGCCCCTTGAACAACTTGATGCAGGAAATGAGTCCGCTCGACGAACAATTCCGGCAACGGCTGAACGCCCTCATGCAGCGCTGGCAAGACGCCCTCGCGGATGCTTTGCTCCGCGCGCAAAAACAAGGCCAAGTACGCAAGGAGATCAATTGCGCGATGGCGGCCTTATTCATTATTTCCGCCTGGGAAGGCTGTGTCGGCATCGCTAAAAATATGCAGTCGACGAAAACCTACCAGCAGTGTTTCGATCAACTCATCGACTATGTAGCAAGCTTAGGCGCATGAAGCGTGTTTTTTTGGTATTAATGATACCGACCGGTACGTATCACACTCGTGCGCGGCCAACGTAAGGGATTTTCAACCCCCGCAAGGAGACCATGATGAATTTCGATCGCGAATTGGATGGACGAAATCTGAAGTGTTTTATGTTGACCTTGGCAGTCAAAAAAGAGCTTACGCAGCTAGCCTCCGGCAAGGTACTCAAAATCGTGGCGAACAGCCCCGATGCCGGCTCCGAATTCAATGCCTATGCCAAGCAAACTGGGAATGAACTGCTTGCTTCGACCGCGGCGAATGACGAACACACTTTCTTTATCCGTAAGAAATAAGGAGAAAGACCATGAATGTTGCCACTGCCATCGAAACCCGCCGCTCGATCAAAGCCTACGACCCCAAGCACCACATGAGCGAGGCGGAAATCGAACGCTTGCTATCGCTCGCGATCTTGGCGCCCACCGCCTTCAATATTCAGAATTGGCGCTTCGTGCTGGTGCGCGACCCGGCGTTGCGCGGCGAAATCCGCAAAGCGGCATGGGATCAAGCGCAAGTCACCGACGCCTCGCTGCTGATCGTGCTGTGCGCCGATCTGAAAGCCTGGGAGCATGAACCGGCGCGCTACTGGAAAAATACGCCGCAGCCCGTGCAGGATTTTCTCGTTCCCGCCATCGGCCAATATTATCAAGGCCGCGAACAAGTACAGCGCGACGAAGCGATGCGCTCGTGCGGCATCGTGGGCATGACTTTAATGCTCGCGGCCAAGGAGATGGGCTACGATTCAAATCCGATGGACGGCTTCGATTTCGACGCCGTGGCCAAGCTTATCAAGCTGCCCGCCGATCACGTCATCAGCTTCATGCTCGCCATCGGTAAAGGGGTAAAAGACCCCTGGCCGCGCGGCGGACAATTGCCGCTCAAGGACGTCGCCGTCACCGACCGGTTCTAAGCCGTTGCCAGCGGCACTTCGGTTTGAATCTCGAAAGACAAAAGCCGATGTGCCGCGCGCAACGCTTGCTCCGCTGCTTGCGGCGACTCGGCTCGTGAAAAAATGAAGCCGAGATAACTCGCGCCTTCCGGTACGGGTAACAACAAGGCGCCCGGTTCAGCTGTAATTTGGATATCGGTGATATAGGAAACGCCGCGCGCGGCTTCCAAGTTGCGCACACCCTGATAGATGCCGCGCTTAGGGATGGGGATCATCATTACCGCCGTAGCATCCTGCATCGCAACTTCCGGCACCGGCTCGCCCAAAACGTGGCGCAGCAGCACTTCTTCCAAGCTCATGCCCAGCGCGTGGTTCAACATGCGCCCGCATAAGCCGCCGATGGAACGCGCCGCCACTTCCAGTAGCCACACACCTTGTTCGTTGACGCGCATTTCGGCGTGTACCGGGCCGGTAGTCAAGCCGGTTAAGCGGCAAGCGCGCGCCACCTGCTGCGCGATCTGCGCTTGCACCGAAGCGGGTAGGCGCGATGGCGTGACATAAATCGTTTCTTCGAAATACGGGCCATCGAGCGCATCGGGCTTATCGAACAACGCCAGCACTTTCAGCTCACCCGCATCGAGCAAGCCTTCGA
>DAIAMA010000173.1 GCA_027438535.1 bacterium | reverse complement strand
ACTCATCCAGCGGCGCCGTACCGCGCAGAATGGCCGGGTGCAAATCGCACGGGCGGGGGCGCAGCGTTTTGTGCTTGAGCCATTTGTAAAGGGCAAGCCCAAGGAGGCCGGCAACGATCATATGCAGCACGGGTTTCAGGGCGGCCTCGTGCTCCACCATCAGCAGCAGCGCCATCAAGCCATACCAGAAGACCCCGTCGCCTAGGCGGCTCGCGCCGCCGAACACGATTTGCGCCAAGCGGCTGCGGTTGACGCGGTTGATGCGCACGCACAGCGCCGCATCCACGGCATTAATTCGGGCGAGGACGGAATGCAATTCGGGTTGCATGCGCGCTCCTTTCGTTTTCCTGCACCACACGGCATAACGCTTGCTCGAATTGGGTGTAGATCGTGGCCCAGCCATTGCACTCCGCGGCGCGGCGCGCGGCCTCGCCCAAGGCACGCGCGCGCCGGTGATCCGGCGCGAGCGCTTGCGCCAAGGCGCAAAAAGCAGTGGCATCGCCGAGCGGGGCAAGCAAGCCATTTTCGCCTTGCGTAATGGATTCGCGCGCCGCGGCATAGTCATAGGCGATGACCGCAAGCCCGCTCGCCATCGCCTCCAAGGTGACATTGCCGAAAGTCTCGGTCAGGCTCGGGAACAGAAACACATCGCCCGAAGCGTAGTAGGTCGCGAGATCGGTGCCGATGCGCACGCCCGCAAAAATGGCATCGGGCAGCGCGCGTTTCAATTCGGCTTGCATCGGGCCATTGCCTACCAGCACCAGCTTCGTGCTCGGTGCATGGGTGCGCATCATGGCGTAGGCGCGCATCACCAGAGAGAGATTTTTTTCCGGTGCCAGCCGCCCCACATAGAGCGCCACTAAATCGTCCGGGCGCACCCCCCACGCCGCGCGCAGGCCATCGTCGCGCCGGGCCGGGTTGAATAAGGCGGTATCCACGCCGCGCGCCACCACGTGCAGCCGACGGTAACCTTGGCGCAACAGATCATCGCGCATGGCGTGGGTCGGCACCATCGTGATCCGGGTACGGTTGTGAAAATTGCGCAGATAGCGCGCGATCGGCGCCTTTAACCAGCCCAAGCCATAATGCCGGCTATAGTGGTGAAAGTTGGTGTGGAATCCGGAGGTGACGGGAATGCCAAGCTGCAAAGCCGCCGACAGCGCCGACCAGCCGAGCGGACCCTCGGTGACCACATGCACCACATCCGGCCGCTTTTCGCGCCATAAAGCGAGCAGCGCGGCCTTGGCCGGCAAGCCCATGCGCAAGCCTTGATAGCGCGGGATGGGGAGACCGGGTTTGAGTATCGTCTCCAGATGCGGCTCGGCATGATCCGTGTCTTGAGCGCCTTGGCGCGGGCGGATCAATTGAATGTGATGCTCGCGTGCGCGCATCGCGGAAACGATACGCCCAAGCGTCATGGCCACGCCATTCACTTCCGGCGGATAGGTCTCCGTCACCACCGCCATGCGCATGGCATGGCGCACGGGAGACGGCGAATCGAGAGGGATGGCAAGGCGCTCCATGGACGCAAGCATGGAAGCCCGCCGCGAAGCTTTTGTTGCGCGGCGATGAATCTTTTGTGACGGCGGGTACGCTTATCGGCGCTTAGGTATCGGTTTCGTCGAGCAGGACTTCGCCTTGCGGGCCCCAATTGACCTTGGTGATGCCGGGCGATTCTTTTTCCAGGCGGCGCAATTCCATTTCTTGCTTGGAGAGGCGCCCTTGCTGCATGCGCACTATGTCGGCGAGGCGCTGGTTCTCCAGCAGCAAGTCGCGGTAGGCCAAGGCTTGCTCGATGACCGAAATGACGTCGTAACTGCGCCAAGGTTTGGGGATGTAGCGGAAAATTTGCACCCGATTGATGGCTTCGATCAGCACATCCAGCTCCGCGGCGCCGCTGAGGATAATGCGAATCGCATCGGGTTGCGCCGCTTTCATTTTTTCTAGGAAGGTCACGCCATCCATTTCCGGTATGCGGTAATCACTAATGACGATATCGCATGTCCGGCCCTGTTGCGCGCGCAACGCCTCGAGCGGCGAGTCGAATGCGCTGACTTCCAGCGGATATCGGCACGCCGGACTTTGCGTGTAAGCGCGCAACTCGCGTTTGAGCGCGGACAGTATTTGTGGCTCGTCGTCCACCAGCATGATTTGACGCATAATATTATCTCCGGTCGGGGCGAATATGAATTTCAAGCCGGACACCTTCCGTCTGCTCAAAATTGCAAATTTGTTCGATCAAGGCTTCATCCAGGATATATTCTTTGGATAAAAGCAGCATGCCGTCGCGCGAGAATAGGTCGTGCGCCAATACCATGCCCGGCATGAGTTGCGTGGCACTGAGCACCGATTCGGTCGCGGGTTTTTGCAAGGGTGCGAGTTCGCCGACGCGGCCGAACAAATCCATGAACGCCTCGACTACTTTTGGATCGTATTGCTTGCCGCGGCCCTCGGCGATCATTTTTCGCGCCGCATCCGGGCTGAGCTTCTGGTTTAATAGCGTGCCGCACTGCACGGCATCGTAATCGTTGGCCACCGCCAGAATACGCGCGCCAAGCGGAATCGCCGCCGCACTCAAGCCGTCGGGGTAGCCTAGCCCGTCGAAACGTTCGTGATGGCCGCGAATCAGTGCCGCGGCGCCCTTGAGTTGTTCCAAGCCCATCAACGCGGCTTGGCCTTTAGTGGGATGCTTGCACACTTCGGTGCGCTCTTCCATGTTCATGAGGGAAAACGGTTTTTGCAGCAAGCGATCCGGTAAAGCCAATTTACCGATATCGTGCAATAGGCCGGCCACCATGATTTCCTGGGCCTCGATTTCCGATAGCCCCAGTTTGAGCGCGAGCTTACGCGCCATGTCCGCCACCCGCCGCGAATGGCCGGCGGCGGCACCTTCGCGCAACTCCATCAGATTCGAGAATACCTGAATCGATGCGATAAAGCTTTTCTTGAGCCGGTCGTGCGTTTTCTCGAGCAAGCCCATGGTTTTTTGCAGTTCCGCGGTGCGCTCCGCTACCTTGTTTTCCAGGCTGGCATTGAGTTGCTGGAGTTCTTCGTTTTGCTTGAAGGTGAGTGCCTCTAGGCGTTGTTTCTCGCGCTCCAGCAGTTTCTGATCCAAGGCGTGACGCACGGTCATCAACAGATCGTTTTCTTCCCAAGGCTTGGCGATATAGCGATAAATGCCGCCCTTGTTGATGGCATCCACGGTCGCGCTCATTTCCGCATAGCCGGTGAGCAAAATGCGCACCGTCTCCGGCCAGCGATTACGCACTTGTTCCAGCAATTGGGCACCGTTCATTTCCGGCATGCGCATATCGGATACGACCAGATCCACCGGCGTTTGCTCCAAGAGCGCGAGCGCGCTCGCGCCGCTCTCGGCGATGTGGATGCGGTAGCCTTGCGGGCGGAACAGGCGCTTCAATGCGGCCAAAATATTTACTTCGTCGGCGGTGGCGACTCCGTAATCCGGTGCGATCAAGGTGACTTCGTGTCCCTTGCGCCGCAGTTCGCGGCGCAAGGTCATGATCGCCGTGGATACCCCGTTGACACGCGGGAAGTACACATCGGAAATCATCAGAATACGCATCGGATTTAGAACAGCAGGGAGAGCATGGCCAGGACATAGCCGATGGCCGCGCCGGCCAGGACGTCGCTCG
>DAIAMA010000172.1 GCA_027438535.1 bacterium | reverse complement strand
GCGCGGAGCGCGTGCGCGTCGCTTGGAGAAACTGCTCGGTGCTAAATTCGGGCGTCATCGGTTCCATGCCCAGATTCGCGAGCAGCGGATGCGCCATCGGCGTGTGACCGCCCCACAGCACAGCGCCGAAACGGCGCGGATCGCGCAGCCGCATCGCCGCGCCGTTCGCCAGCACCAGATCGAAGTGGTCATGCGCGCCGGGTTGAGTCGCGGCGGGCAGCATGCGCAAACTGCCCGACATGCCCAGATGAATAATCAGCCAGCCGGATTCGACGTCGAATAACAAGTATTTTCCGCGCCGCTGAATTTGGCGAATCCGCTTGCCGGGTAGCAGTGTGGCGAGTTGCTCCGGCACCGGCCAACGTAGAATGGGGTGGCGTACCACGACCGCGCGGATCATTTGATCCACAAGGTGCGGAGCCAAGCCGCGGCGCGTGGTTTCGACTTCGGGCAATTCGGGCAAGGGGGAAATCCTTTAGGCAGGCGCTTATTGCTTCGGCGCGAACGCGGGTTCGAGCAAGCGTTGCGCCGCTTGTGGCATGAAGTGATAGGCGAGTCCCGTATCGCCGCGCCGCAGTACCCATTCATCCTTGCCGGGGACGGCTTGTATGTTCACCGCCTTGCCGGACTGGAACGTAATGGTGACGGCTTCGGCGGACTTGGGCATCGCTTCGGGCGCTACGCTCAGTGCCATGGCGTGGCGCCACTCGTCGGCGAAAGCGTTGGCGTCGTCTTGCGAGCGCAGGCCGTTCGCGGGCGTCATGCGCCATTGCCCGGCTTGCCGTGTTAGCGTGAAGCGCGGAAACGCGAATGCCACCGGCACGTCTTTGTCGTCGAACAGTTGTTTCGAGAGATAGTCGCTGGGCTGCTTCGCTACATCCACGAAATACACGGGCGAGATCAAATACACCGCGCCCTGGGTGAGCACGTACAGTTGATCGGTGAGCGGCTGGGTGCCGCCGAACGTGAATTCTTGCGTGCCCACGCGCACGCGCGCCAGCGGCTTATCCAAACCAAAACGCGCGAGATCTTGCGCCGCCAGGCGTTGCGCGCTTTGCGCCGACAGCAAGCCCAGCAAGCCGTCCACGTGCGACATATCGGCGCGCGCGCTGAAGGGCTGCGTCACGAACCAGTCGCCTTGGCGCCGGGCGAGCACGATCTGCGGCCGGTTCGCCGGCGCAATCGTGATTTCATCGATGCCGGTCGCGGCCAAGCTGGAAAGCGGATATTCAGTTTTACCGGACGGCGCTTCCGGCTTGAGAAACACCACCCATAACAGCACTGCCACCAGCGCGGCGAGGGCGAGATTGATGCCTAGGCGGCGGCTCACGGTTTTCTGCGGCGCCACCAAACCATGCCGCCCGCGGCCAGCAAGGCCAGCGGCAGCACGATGAGGAAGCCGACCACGATCAGAAGTTTCCCATTTTGCGAGAGCGCGATTTGCGCATCTTTGGTGGGGCGCGGTTGAATCGCGATCAAATTGTCGTCGCCTGCCAACCAATTGATGAGGTTGATGCCAAGGTCGAGATTGCCGGCATTGCCCAGATATTGATTGGCGAGAAAGTTACCGTTGCCGATGACCGCCACGCGTTGATCCTTGCTTTCCACCTGGCGCTCCAGCGCCACCGCGATGGTGATGGGGCCGGGTTTGTCGCGGCCTTTGTCGAAGGCAACGCCGCTATCGAGCTTGCCGGTTTCGAGCCAGCCGCGCGCCGCGACTTGAATCAGCGGCGTGGCCTTCCAGCCGTGATCGCCTTCGAGCGCGACCACTTCGCGCGCGAACGGGAATACCGTGCGCAAATCGAAGTTTTGGAACAAGGGATGACGGGCGTAGGCGGCGCCAATGGCGAAGGTCGCGGGCAGGTTCGATTGCTGCGCCTCCGGGTCGATGACCGTGCCCGGCGTGAGGGCGATGCCGAGTTGTTCCACCAGCGGCTGCAAGCCATGCAGGCTTCCCGGATCCACCAGCCATAATAGATTGCCGCCGCGCTGCACGAATTGTTTCAGCTTCTCCACTTCCGCCGGCAGCAGATCGATGCGCGGGCCGGCGATCACCAGTACCGAAGCATTGCTCGGCACTTCTTGCGCCAGCGTGAGATTCAGCGGCGCGCTGCGAAAGCCGCGGCTCGCGAGCTGCACGCCGAAATCGCCAAGATCGTAATTCGCCGCGCCATCGAGTTTGCGTTCGCCGTGGCCGTCGAGATACATCACCAGCCGGTCTTTGTCGCGCGCCAGCCGCATCAGCAAATTGGTGAAGGCGGATTCGTTATATGCCATCAAGTGTTCCGAACGCTTGCCGTACTGCACGATCAACTCGCCCTCGCGCTGAACCCCCGCTTGGCGTGTCAGCTCGGGCTGCTCGGCGGGGTCGATGAAGCTGAGCTTGATATTGGACTTCACGCGCCGGTAGGGCGTGAGGAAATCCAGCGCGGCCTTACCGATGTCGCTGCTGGCCGCGGTATAGGCGGTGACGTGCACCGGCTCTTTCAGCTCATGCAGCAAGGCAATGCTGCCGGGGCTTAAGCTATTGCGGCCGTTGAGCGTGATATCCCAACTGCGGTGATAGGTGCGCGTCACCGCGCCCAGTAGGCCCGCCAGCAATAGCAGCAGCAGCACGAACAGCCAGTGGTGGAAGCTAAGCTGAAATTGGGTTTTGCGGTTGAGTTCCATCGCTAGCCCTGCAAGCGTTTGGCGTCGAGCTGGCGCACGGTGAGAGTTAAAAAGGTCGCGGCGAACAGCAGGAAATACGCGATATCGGTGGTGTCGATCAAGCCGCGATTGAAGCCATCGAAATGTTTCATCATGGAGAGATACAGCAGCGGCTGATTCGGGTCTTGCAGCAGACTATTCAAAATCCATAGCAGCAGCAGCGCGCCGAAGGTGGCGAAAGCGGCGATGGCCGGGTGTTGCGTCAGGCTGGAGATGAACAGGCCGAGCGCGGCGAAGGCGCCGACCAATAACAAGAGTCCCAGGCTATTCGCCGCGATCAAACCCCAATCGATGGTGCCGCCCAAGGCCAGCGAAGCGGACATGAGCAGGCATAGCCCGAGCATGACCGCCAGGAACGATAGCAAGCCCACGAATTTGCCGAGCACGATTTCTGTGGTCGAAACCGGCGCCGAGAGCAGCAGGGTGAGCGTTTGATTGCGGCGTTCTTCACTGAACAAGCGCATGGTCAAGAGCGGCACCGCCATCAATAATAAAATCGCGGCGAAACCGAACAGCGCGGCCACCACGATTTCCGTGATGCCGGGCGGATTGGCGAGCTGCTGGATGCGCGGCAGGTTGTCCATGTATTGGCTTAACTGGAACAGGAATACCCACGCCAAGATCAATTGGATCACGGCCAAAATCACCCAGGCCAGGGGCGAGGCGAACAAGCTGCGGAATTCTTTCCAGGCGATGGTTCTGATCATGCCGCTGCGACCGTGTTGGTGTCTTGACGCGTAAGCTCCGCGAACACGTCTTCCAAGCGCGTGCGCTCGGGACTGAGTTGCGTGAGCCCCCAATTATTTTCCACGGCGGCTTGCGCAATGGCTTCGGCCGGATTGCAACCCGGCGCGCAACGCACGCGAGTCAAGCCATTGTCCAGCGGCTGCGTGTCTTGCACGCCGGAGATGGCTTGCAGCATGGCGCCGAGCGTCTCCGCGGCGG
>DAIAMA010000171.1 GCA_027438535.1 bacterium | reverse complement strand
ACCTCGGCGCTTTCCAGAAAATCGCCGCGATTGAGCATGACCATGAAAGCATTCAAGTCGACGAAATGATAATGCTGGCCCTCCACCTCCCCCGGCCGCGGCGCGCGCGTGGTGTAGGAAATCGAGAGCTTGACCAGCGGATCGGCTTCCAGCAGTGCCCGCACCAAACTGGTTTTACCCGCACCGGAGGGCGCGGAAACGATGAACACACTGCCTGACGCTTCATTTCTCACGCTTCACCCCTCACTCGATGTTCTGTATCTGTTCCCGCATCTGATCGATTAACACCTTCATCTCCATCGAGGCTTGCGACATTTCCGTATCCACCGATTTCGAGCCCAGGGTGTTGGCTTCGCGATTCAGCTCCTGCATCAGAAAATCCAGGCGCTTACCCGCTCCGCCGCCTTTACTCAGCACGCGTTTCACCTCGCCGAGATGGGTGGCCAGCCGGGCAAACTCCTCATCGACATCGATTTTCTGCGCGAACAGCACGATCTCCTGGCGTACGCGCTCGTCGTCGCTCGCCACCTCGGCTTCCTTGAGACGCTGGCGCAATTTTTCCTGTAAATTGGCCACGATCAGGGCCGATTTGGGCTGGATGCGCGCGACCAATGCCTCCATCCGCGCCACACGGTCGAGGAGAATGTCTTTGAGTTTCGCCCCTTCGCGTGACCGCGTTGCGGCCAAATCGTCCAGCGCGCGGGTCAGCAACGCCAGCACCGCCTCTTTGAGCGCGTCTTTCGATAATTCTTCCGTGGCGATCACGCCCGGCCAACGCAAAATCTCCGCCACGCTGAGCGGGGCGGCCTGCGGCGCGCGCTCGCGCACCTTCTTATCCAGCGCCAGTAACTGATCCACTAAACCGGAATGGATGTGCGATAGGCTTTCGGCGGTGACGGTGGCGGAAAACCCCAGGCGGCAATCGACCTTGCCGCGCGTAAGGCGGGCGCCGATCGACTCGCGCAAGGCCGGCTCCAGCCCCCGCAATTCGTCCACGATACGAAACTGGATATCGAGATAGCGGTGGTTGACCGATTTAAGTTCGAGATTCAGGGTGCCCTGGGGCAATTCCTGGCTTAGCGCGGCATAGCCGGTCATGCTACAGATCATGTGCATTCTGCCGTTAATAATGGACTAAGCTTTATTCCGGGTGGATTAAGCTAGGCATTAATTTAAGATTATGCTGTAAAGCTTTACTTTATCGCAATAAATGCCGAAAATGAAAGCCTATTTATTGTAGTCAGACCGATGCCAAGCCAAGCTAATCGCGCGCTCCCTAAGGGCTATCAACTTCAAAACTATAAAATCGCCAAACAATTGTCGGGTGGCGGTTTTAGTATCGTGTACCTCGCCCACGACGAAAACGGTGCGCCGGTCGCGATCAAGGAGTATTTACCCAGCCAGCTCGTGCTGCGCGAGGAAGGCTCCTTGGTGCAAGCGACCACGGCGGAAAACCTCGCCACGTTCCGCTACGGCATGAAGTGTTTTTTTGAAGAAGGCCGCGCCCTGGCCAAGATCAACCACCCCAACGTGGTGCGCGTGATCAACTTCTTCCGTGCCAATGAGACAGTGTACATGGTCATGCGCTACGAGCGCGGCAAGACCATGCAGGAAGAAATCACTTCGCGTAAACGCGTGGTGAAGGAAAGCTTCATCCGCCGCGTGTTCGCCGAATTATTGAATGGTTTGCGCGAAGTGCATACGCACAAGCTGCTGCATCTCGACATCAAGCCCGCGAACGTCTACATTCGTTTGGATGGCTCGCCGGTACTGCTGGATTTCGGCGCCGCGCGGCAAACGCTGAGTAGTGAAAAAACCAAGCTCTCGCCCATGTATACCCCTGGCTTCGCCGCGCCCGAGCAATATAAAAACCGCGACATCCTCGGCCCCTGGACCGATATCTACAGCGTGGGCGCGAGCATGTTCTCTTGCCTTGCCGGCTTCGCGCCGCAGGCCGCCGACCAACGCCTCAGCAACGATAAGCTGGCGTCCGCCAAGAAACTGTGGGGTGGGCAATATTCGGACCACCTGCTGGAAATCATCGACTGGTGCGTGCAGCTTAACTATATGGATCGGCCGCAAAGCGTGTTTCAACTGCAAAAACATATCCTGGAAATCGTGCCCGAGCCAGCGCCGAAGAAACCGAAACTGCTCGACACCATACGGCATACCTTATCCAAAGAAATTTTTTAACGCCGTCTCATGAAATTCGCCATCTTTCAGCAAAGCCGTCAAGGCGGCCGCAAATACAACCAAGACCGCGTCGCCTATTCCTACAGCAAGGATGCGGTGCTGATGGTGGTGGCCGATGGCATGGGCGGTCACTTTCATGGC
This sequence comes from bacterium, assembly GCA_027438535.1. Lineage (GTDB taxonomy): Bacteria > Pseudomonadota > Gammaproteobacteria > Burkholderiales > Thiobacteraceae > RBG-16-58-11. The sequence continues at coordinate 1,325 of DAIAMA010000171.1, read as the reverse complement.
GAAGTCGCGGCACAGATCACGGTGCAAATGATCGCCGACATGTTTCAGAAACACGCGCAACCGCATATCAAGGATCCGCACCGCTTTCTTTCCGCCGCGATGATCAGCGGGCATGACGCCATCCTGGACTACACCGAAAAACATAAGCTGCTGGAATCGCCGCGTACCACTTGCGTCGCCGCCATCGTGCAGCAAGGCCATGCCTACTGGGCGCATGTCGGCGACTCGCGCCTCTATTTCTTCCGCGGCATGCGGCTCGTCACGCGCACCAAGGACCACTCCAAAGTGCAGCAACTGTTCGATGACGGCAAGATCTCCGGGGAGGAGATGTATACCCACCGCGAACGCAACAAAGTCTGTAACTGCCTGGGCGGTTTTCTGCCGCCGGAAGTCGAGCTGGGCAAGCGCACGCCGATCCGCGATGGCGACACCTTGATACTGTGCTCCGATGGCGTATGGAGTGTGCTCTCGGAAACGGAGATCGCCTCCATTATCGACACATACACCATTACCCGCGCGGTACCGGAGCTGCTCGATCACGCGGAATTCCGTGGCGGCGAGGACGGCGACAACCTCTCGGTAGTCGGCATGACCTGGGGCGAGCCGCATAACCGCGGCTTGCATCACGACACCGTCTCCACCGCGGCCATGCCGCTGGAAAATGTCACCACCCGGCTCGATCCTTTCAGCGTCGCGCGCGACACCAATGCCCGCCAGCCGGTTTCGGAAGACGACATCGAACGTGCGATTCAAGAAATACAAACCGCGATCAAGAAATATTCCAAATAAGAGTGATTGGGTAATTTGGTGATTAGGTGAAGGCGCGCTAGAATCGCCGTTCACTATTCACCGTTCACTGTTCATGCGCCCCAGCCAACGCCAACCCGATGAATTGCGCACCGTGCGCATTACCCGCCGCTATACCAAACACGCCGAAGGCGCGGTATTGATCGAATGCGGCGACACCAAGGTCATCTGCACCGCCAGTATCGAAAACAAAGTGCCCGGCTTCCTCAAAGGCAAGAACCAAGGCTGGCTCACCGCCGAATACGGCATGCTGCCGCGCGCCACCCACACCCGCATCGATCGCGAAGCGGCGCGCGGCAAACAAACCGGCCGCACCCAAGAAATTCAGCGCTTGATCGGGCGCTCGTTGCGTGCCGTGGTGGACCTGGCAAAGCTCGGCGAACGCACCATCCATATCGACTGCGATGTCATCCAAGCCGATGGCGGCACGCGCACCGCCAGCATTACCGGCGCCTACGTCGCGGTGCACGATGCGATAACGCACCTGCTCGATCAAAAACTGCTTACGGAAACTCCCT
>DAIAMA010000170.1 GCA_027438535.1 bacterium | reverse complement strand
TCGCCGCGCCTATGCTGGGCGGCATGGTGACCGCGCCGCTGTTGTCGCTTTTCGTCATCCCGGCAGCCTACCGCCTGATGCGGCGGCGGACGGGATAATATGAAGTAGCGTAAAATAGCGCGCTCCCCTTCCCGGCTTTGCTACATGCCCGCTATCGTTCTCGCCACGCTCAACGCGCGCTATTATCACGCCGCCCTCGGGCTGCGCTATCTCGCGGCCAATATGGGCGAGCTGGAAAGCCAAACGCAAATTTTGGAATTCATCCTCCAGCACAAGCCAGCGGATATCGTCGAAGCCGTGCTCGCGGCGCGGCCCAAGATCGTCGGCTTCGGCGTTTATATCTGGAACGCGGAAGAAACCACGAAAACCGTCGCGCTGTTAAAGCGCGTCGCGCCCGGCATCACGGTGGTGCTGGGCGGCCCGGAAGTGAGCTACGAATACGCGCAACAAGACATCGTGCGGCTGGCCGATTACGTGATTACCGGCTGGGGCGATGTGAGTTTTCCCAAGCTCTGCCGCGAACTGATGGCGGGCCGGCCTCAAGCGCAAAAAATCATCATGGGCGAACAGCCGGCGCTGTCCGAGATCAAGCTGCCCTATGCGCTCTACACCGACACGGATATCGCGCAGCGTCTGCTGTACGTGGAAGCCTCGCGCGGCTGCCCGTTCAAATGCGAATTTTGCCTCTCCTCGCTCGATAAAACCGCGTGGGCTTTCGATCTCGATTTGTTTCTGGATGAAATGGCGCGGCTATATGAGCGCGGCGCGCGCCAATTCAAATTCGTCGATCGCACCTTTAATCTCAACATCAAGGCCAGCGCGCGCATTCTGGAATTTTTTCTGGCGCGCTTGGATGAAAAATTATTTGTCCACTTCGAAGTGATCCCCGATCACCTGCCGGACAAGCTAAAGGAATTGATCGCGCGCTTCCCGGCCGGGTCGCTGCAATTCGAAGTCGGCATCCAAACTTTTAATCCGGAAGTGCAAGCGCTGATATCGCGCAAGCAAGACACCGCCAAGACGGAAGAAAATTTGCGTTGGCTGCGCGAGCACAGCCAAGCCCACATCCACGCCGATCTCATCGTCGGCCTGCCGGGGGAAGACGTAGCCAGCTTCGCGCAAGGCTTCGACCGCCTGGCCGCGCTTAATCCGCACGAAATCCAAGTCGGCATCTTGAAGCGCTTGCGCGGCACGCCCATCGACCGTCACACCGAGGCCCACGGCATGCGCTACGATCCGCATCCGCCGTACACCGTGCTCGCAACCGACCGCATCGACTTCGCCACCATGCAGCGCTTGACGCGCTTCGCGCGCTATTGGGATTTAATCGCGAATTCCGGGCGCTTCCCGCTGGCACTGCCCTTGCTGCTGGGCGATGCGCCTTTCCAGCGTTTCTTGCGCTTTGCCGATTGGCTGTATGCGCAAACCCGGCAGACGCACCAAATCGCGCTCGACCGTTTGTTCGATCTGATTTACGCCGGACTCATCGAAGTGCTTGCGCTGCCGCAAGCCGAAGTGTTCGACGCGATGGCGCGCGACTACGCGCAATCCGGCGCCAAAGGCGCGCCGCGGTTTCTCGGGCAAAAGGGCGGCAAGGAAAAAATGCTCCGCTCCGCCACGCAACAAACCACGCGCCAATTGCGCCACGCCGCGCACTGAATCGGGCGCGCGTTAAACACCGATTATTTTATCGAGATCGAATCCCCACGCCGCCGCATCTTCCAAGCCTTCGATGCTGTCTTGAGAGCGGCTCAAATCGAGCACTTCCATCATGATCGGCGCTTGCGATTTGGTGGAATAGAAGACCTTGACCTTGGGCGTGAGCAGATCTTTTTCCGACTGATCGACCACCACGGCAAGACGGCCGGACTTTAAGCGCAGCAGCGAGCCAACCGGGTAAATGCCGATCGTTTTCACGAAAGTCTGAAACACCGTTTCGTCGAAGTGGCCGCTGCTCCAGCGCGCCATGCGTTTGATCGCTTCCGCCGGCGTCCATCCCAGCTTATAAGCACGGTTCGAAGTCACGGCATCGTATACGTCGCACACCGCGCACATGCGGGCATACAGCGTGAGCCTCTCGCCGGAGATTTTTTCCGGATAGCCGCTGCCGTCGACCTTCTCATGATGGTGCAGGCAAACATCGAGCGCGATCTCCTCGCTGAGCTTGGCGCGCTTGAGTATCTCCCAGCCTTGCACCGGGTGGGTTTTGATGACCGTGAACTCGTCGTCGGTCAGTTTGTCCGGTTTTTTCAGTATTTCCAGCGGCACACCCATCTTGCCGATATCGTGCAGCAAACCGCCCATTCCGGCTTGGCGCAATACCTCGCCTTGCAAGCCCAAGCGCTGCCCCAGCGAGATCATCAGCGCGCACACCGCCACCGAGTGCAAATAAGTGTAATCGTCCGCGGTTTTAAGGCGCACGATGCTGAGCAGCGCGCCGGCATTACGCGCGATCGACGAATTGATCTCGTCCACCAGCGGCATCACCGCCGTCACATCGATCGTATTGCCCATGCGCGCCTGATCGAACAAGCCTATCACCGCCTGTTTTGCCCTGCCGTGGATTTGCTTGGCGCGGTCGATTTCCTGCGCGAAGGTAACCCGCGCCTCGGGCAGCACGGCGGGCTGGATAGGCGGTCCCGGCTCGGCCGGCTCGCTGGGCGGAGGAGGCGCAATCGCCACATCCAAGCCTTTGCGGGTATCGATGATAACTTCCGGTATGCCGCTTTGCAGCAGCGCCTGCAAGTCTTCCGGCTTGGCGAGCTTGAACGAGGTGCGCCAGAAGGGATGATCCAGCCAGCGCCCTTCCAAGGCTTGGACATGCATGCCAAGCCGCAAATCACCCACGGGAATTTTTTTCAGCATAATCGCACGCGCCGGATACGTCTTCCAAATACTTGTTGAGAAAGAAGAAAAAGGTTCACGCACCCAAGGGCGGGATGCACTCGACCGTCCCGTATCTTTGCGGCAGATTCGCCTGCCTTCTTTAACCCTATCCTCGCTTCAAGACCGGGAAGGCACGGCCAGGCGCAAGTGAACGTCATGCCCGTCCCAAGTGAGCCTATGAATTTGCGATATAATTCCTGCCTCTTACCCCGCTCATGCCAAAATCATAGCGCCCGTGTCACCATTGGGTCACATCGGGCAAGTAAAATGAGCGGCCTTTCCCGTTGGCGTTATTTATTAAGGGCAAGCGATGTCACAAGCAAAACAAAACCCGCCCGCGCAGCGCGGTTTCACCCTGCTGGAATTGCTGGTGGTCATGGTCATTATCGGGCTGCTGGCGGGCTATGTCGGGCCGAAATATTTCGCGCAGATCGGCAAATCCGAAGTGAAAGCCGCCAAGGCGCAGATCGATGCCCTGGGCAAGGCGCTCGATCAATACCGCCTCGACACCGGGCACTATCCCGGCACCGAACAAGGCTTGAATGCGCTGATCGCGAAACCGGCGAACGAGACGAAATGGGATGGCCCCTACCTGGTGAAAGCCGTGCCGCTCGATCCCTGGGGCCGGCCTTATATATACAAAAATCCCGGCGAGCATGGCGATTACGACTTGTTGTCCTATGGCAAGGATGGGCAACCGGGCGGCAGCGGCGAAAACGCCGATATCACCAACTGGTAACCCCCATGCGCTTTAGCGTAAAAGGCATGCGCGCCGGCGAAGGGC
>DAIAMA010000016.1 GCA_027438535.1 bacterium | reverse complement strand
AACAGCACCAGCGTGGTGACGGCCGCAAGACGCAGCGTCAGCCACAGCGGGCTCAATGGAAATTCAGTCATCACGGCGCGGCGGTCTGATAACCGGCCGCATCGATGATGCGGCGTGCTGGCGCGCCGGCGAGAAAGCGCATGAAAGCGCGCGCGGCGGCATTCGACGCCGCCGATTGCAACAGCACGGCCTGTTGTTCGATGGGGTGGTACAAGGCGGGCGGAACGACCCACAGGCTCCCCCGCAGTTGCACCGGCGCTTCCCGCACCTGCGCCATCGCCACCAAGCCCGCATCGGCATTGTGCGTCGCGACGAACTGAAAGGTTTGGCCGATATCTTCGCCCTGCACCAGGCGCGCCTGAATGCGATCCCATAGCCCGAGCTGGCGCAAGGCCTGCCGCGCCGCGGCTCCATAGGGCGCGATCGCCGGATTAGCGATCGCAAGCCGTGTGAATTGCCCGTGCGTGAGCATCTCGCCTTTGGCGTCGATGCGATGCGGATCCGGGCTCCAAAGCACCAGCACGCCGCGCGCATAGGTGAAGCGCGTACCGGCAACCGCGAGATGTTCTTGTTCCAAGCGCTGCGGGTGTTCCACATCGGCCGCCAGCAGCACGTCGAACGGCGCGCCGTTCTTGATCTGGACGTAGAGTTTGCCGGTGGAGCCGGCGCTGATCAGCAGATGATTGCCGGTTTCGCGCTCGAACTGCGCGCCCAATTGGCGCAGCGTGCCGGTAAAATTCGCCGCTACCGCCACGCGCACTTCCGCCGCCGGGGCCATGGACGGGAAAAACGCGCATACACAGATCAGCCATAATGCCGCCCACGGTGCGCGGCTTTTGTTCCAAGGTGCGCGCATTTATTTCTTCTCCGGTAAGGACTGCGGCGCGAGCAAGCTTTGAAATGCTTCTATCTCCGAGGCCACGGCCGCTTGCGCCTTACGCTCTATCGTTTGGTAACGCTGCAACACTTCCCGGGCCAGCGGCGTAATTTGCGCGCCGCCGCCGCGATGGCCGCCGGTCGCGGTCAAGACCAAGGGCGCGCGGAAGCTTTGGTTCATCGCCTCCACCAGCAGCCAGGCGCGGCGATACGACATATCCATTTCGCGCGCGGCGGCGGAAATCGAGCCGCAGCGTCCAATCGCTTCCAGCAGCGCGATCTTGCCCGGTCCGAGCGAGCCGGCCGCGCCGAATAAAATGCGCAGCGTGGGCGCGGCGGATTTAGCCCTGCTCACGTTTTTTTCCAGCGTTCCGCCGCCAGCGTATCGGAGGCACGCGCTTCCACCCAGCGTGTCCCTGCCGGGGTTTGTTCTTGCTTCCAAAACGGCGCTTGGGTTTTGAGATAGTCCATGATGAATTCGCACGCTTGGAATGCTTCTCCGCGATGGCTGCTGGCCACCGCCACCAGCACGATCTGATCGCTGGGCCGCAAGCGCCCCACGCGATGGATCACCCGCACCGCATCGATTTTCCATTGTTGCTTGGCTTGGGCGACGATCGCCTCCAGCGCTTTCTGCGTCATGGCCGGATAATGTTCGAGCGTGAGTCCGGCCACCGCCTCGCCCGCATTCATATCGCGCACCAATCCGATGAATGCCGCGATCGCGCCGATATCGGGACGCCCCTGGCGCAAGGCGGCAATCTCGCTGGACAAATCGAAATCGGCTTCTTGCACGCGTACCGTCACGTTAGCCTCCCGTGACCGGCGGAAACAGCGCTACTTCGTCGCCATCGCGAAGCGCCGTGAGCGCATCGGCCATGTCTTGATTCACCGCCACGCGAAACGGCTGCGACGGCGCGAGCGCGGCTTGCCAGGCGCCACCCCGGCTACGCAAGTGGTCGAGCAAGCCCGCCACGCTGGAAAGATCATGCGCCGGCGCGATTTCTTCCCGCGCCACGCCCAAGGTTTCGCGCAAGCGGGCGAAATACAGCACGGTCAGTGCCATGCCAGCAGCTCCGCGAAGGGAATATAACGCACCCGCTCGCCACGCTTGATCGGGGTGCCCGCCGGGCAATTAATCAGACCATCGCCCCATACGGTGGAGGTCAGCACACCCGAACCCTGATGCGGATAAATCGCCGCGCGGCTTTGGCCATCCATGCCCGGTTCCAAGCGTGCACGCAAGAATTCGCGCCGCCGGTCCGGCATGAGCCAATCGAAGTTCGCCTCTACCCAATAGCTGCGCGGCGTCACATTCATTACCCCTTGCGATCGCAATAGGAAGGGCCGCGCGAAAATGCAAAACGTCACGAACACCGACACCGGGTTGCCGGGCAAGCCGATAAAGGCGGCATTGTCGATGCGCCCGAAGGCCAGCGGCTTGCCGGGCTTCATCGCGATACGCCACATATCGATCGTGCCGAGCCGTTCCACCGCGGCCTTGATGTGATCCTCCTCTCCCACCGATACGCCACCGCTGGTCAAAATCACATCCGCCTCGGGCGCCGCTTGTTTCAGCACGGCGATCGTCGCATCCAAATTATCGGGCACGATGCCAAGATCGATGGCGGTAAATCCCAAACAACGCAACAAGCCGTTCAGCGTAAAGCGATTGGAGTTGTAAATCTGGCCTGGGCCAAGCAACTCGCCCGGCATCACCAGCTCATCGCCGGTGAAAAATGTCGCGATGCGCAATTTGCGGTACACCGGCAAGCGCGCGATGCCGACCGAGGCGGCGAGGCCCAGGTGTTGCGGCCCGAGCCGCGTGCCCGCCTGCAACACGGTGTTGCCTTGCGCAATGTCTTCCCCCGCGTAGCGTAGATTGGTTCCGCTCGGCACGGCGCGGTGAATGATCACGGCGTCTCCGGCCGGGGTCGTGTCTTCCTGCATCACCACGGCGTCAGCACCGGGAGGAATGGGTGCGCCGGCGAAGATGCGCGCGGCAGTCCCCAGCTCCAGCGAAATGCCCACCTTTCCGGCGGGGATACGCTGGGAAACCCGCAAGCGGGTTGTACCGGCCGGATAGAGATCGGCGCATGCCACCGCATAGCCATCCATCGCGCTGTTATCGTGCGGCGGCACGTTGATACGCGAAGTTTGCGATGCCGCCAATACGCGCCCCAGCGCATCCGCCGTCAACGCGTCCTCCACTGCTTCGACCGGCTGCGCCCGGCGCAACAGAAAATCCAGCGCTTCATCGACGGAAAGCAGAGGAGCTTGATTTTTATTGTTCATCGCAATCCCATCTTGTTCAAAATAAATTGTCCTATGGTCTCGACCGCATTTAAATCGAAGCGCGGCAAGACGGTTGCCAGCGGCGCATCGCTCGCGATGGCGACGATATGCGGGTCTTCCGGAAACAACAGCGGCTTGCCATTCGCGGCGCGATGAATTTCCAATTTCGGAATCGGTTCGCGCTTGAAGCCCTCCACCAACACCAGATCGCACGGCGACAGCCGCGCCAAGTGCGCCTGTAAACCGGGTTCTTGCGCGCCGCGCAATTCATGCATCAAAGTCCAACGCTGGCTCGAAGTAATCAACACCTCGCTCGCTCCGGCCTGGCGATGGCGATAAGAATCCTTGCCCGGCTGATCGATATCGAAATCATGATGCGCATGCTTGATCAGCGCTAGCTTCAAGCCTTGACCCGCGAAATACGGAATCAATCGCTCCAGCAAGGTGGTCTTGCCGCTACCGCTATATCCCGCAAAGCCAAACACGTTCATGCAGAGACTTGTATCCGGAATCGATAAGGGTTATATTCTGCCAAATATAACGCGTTTGTGCCAGACATTATGCTGATTGATCGCTTTGGCCGCACCATCGAGTATCTCCGTCTGTCGGTCACCGACCGCTGCGACCTGCGTTGCACTTATTGTCTGCCGGAAGGCTTCAAGGATTTCGAGGAGCCGGAACACTGGCTCACTTTCGATGAAATCGAACGTGTGGTGAGCGCCTTTGCCCGTCTCGGCGTATCGCGCGTGCGGCTCACCGGCGGCGAACCGCTGCTGCGCCATAACCTCCCCGCATTGGCCGAACGCTTAAAACGGCTTCCCGGCTTGCACGACCTCTCCTTGAGCAGCAACGCCACGCAACTGGATAAGCATGCGTAAGCGCTGGCGCGCGCCGGCGTATCGCGCATCAATGTCAGCCTCGATTCGCTGGATCGCGAGTGCATGGAAAAAATTACCGGACACGACAGCCTGCCGAAAATCATGGCTGGCATCATGGCGGGCAAGGCAGCCGGACTTGCGCCGATCAAGATCAATATGGTTGCGATGCGCGGCGTCAACGATGATGAAATCGACGACATGGCTGCGTTCTGCATCGAACAAGGGTTCATCTTGCGACTGATCGAAGCCATGCCCATGGGTGACACCGGCCGCAATGCCGGCCACCTGGACCTGCAAGCGGTTAAAGAAAAATTGCGCGCGCAATTTGGGCTGGTCGAGGGCGTCATGCCCGGCGGCGGTCCGGCGCGCTACCTGCAAACGCCGGATGGCGCATTTTCCATAGGCTTCATCACGCCGATCTCGCAGCACTTTTGCGGCACGTGTAATCGCGTGCGCTTGTCGGTGGACGGTACCTTGTATTTATGCCTCGGCCAGGAGGAAAAAGTGGAATTTCGTCCGCTATTACGCGCTGGCGCCAGCGATCAAATGCTGGAGGATGCGATTCGGCAAGCCATCGAGATCAAGCCCGAGCGCCATGAATTTCGCGAACAACCGGCGAAATTAGTGCGCTTCATGTCCGCGACCGGCGGCTAGCGCCGCGCCGAGCAAACCCACTTTCGGATTCATCACGACCTTGACCGGAATCCGCGCGAGCCATTCCCGATAACGCCCTTTGGCACGGAAGGCTTCGATAAAATCGCCGCTCTTGAGACGGGCAATGATTTTTGGCGCAATACCGCCGGCGATATAGACGCCGCCTTGCGCCAGCGCGGTGAGCGCCAGATTGCCCGCTTGTTGCCCGTATATTTGGACGAATAAAGCCAGGGCGGCTTGGGCTAGCGCATCGCGCTGGTCTAATCCAAATGCCGAAATCGCCGCTGCGGGATCGCCTTGTTCAATCGCGTCGCGTAATGCGCTACTCGGGCTATGTGTCGCGCACAAGTGCTCGAAAATCGACACCAGTCCGGCGCCCGACAAAATGCGTTCATACGACACATGGCCATCGGCCTGTGCCAGAAAACGCAACAATGCGATTTGCGCCGCGTTCACCGGCGCAAAATCCACATGCCCGCCTTCCGAGCTTAGCACTTCGTAATGCGTGCCTTGCCATACGAGAATCGCCTCTCCCAAGCCCGTCCCCGCGCCGATCAGAGCGCGTGGCGCATGGGGCTGTTCCTGGCCCGCTTGCAATGTTTCCAGATCACTCTCGGCGAGAGCGTCCAAGCCATATCCAATCGCGGCAAAATCGTTGATAAGACGCACCGTGGCAATGCCACAGTCGCTGGCAATTTCATCGGCATCGATCCAGAATTCGCGATTGGTGAGTTTGATGCGCCGTCCCGCGACCGGCGCGGCAATACCGAAGCAGGCCGAAGCCGGCGCAGCCCCGCTCAGAAATGCCCGCACCATGGGCGTGAGCGCGGCAAAATCGCCGGTGGAAAAGCGTGCTTCGCGTTCGATTGTGAGGCGGCCGGCTTCGATGCGGCCTAGGGCAAGAAAAGTCTTGGTGCCGCCGACATCGCCGGCAAGCACGGTCATCACGGCAGGGAACATTCGCTTAGCGTAGCACGCCAAGCCGTGCCATCACTACATCGGATTAGCCGGCCTCGAACTCGCGTTCGGCCAAGCTCGCGACCAGGGGACAGCCCATTTGATTTTGCCCGGTGTCGCAGCGCTGCACTAAATCCAGCAATGTCCGGCGCATGCGCTCCAAATCGCTGAGACGATCTTCGATCAGAGAAAGCTTCTGTATCGCTACATTCTTGACGTCGTTGCAGCTACCCTCGCCCAGGCGCAGGAGGTTGATAATCTCCTCCAAACTAAAGCCCAAGCGCTGCGCGCGCTTGATAAAAAGAATCCGCTGTATGGAGTCCAGCGGATACAAGCGATAGCCTTCCACCGGCTTGGCCGGCTCGAGCAGCAAGCCGCGCCGCTGGTAGTAGCGGATGGTTTCGATATTGACGCCAGCCTTGCGCGCCAAGGTGCCGATGGTAATGCCTTTGAGAGCCATGCCTGGTTAACGGCAGAGAGTCAAAAAAATTTAGCCTTGTATTTGAGTATAAGTTTGAACCTCGCATGGAGCTAAGTCCAAACTTAAGCATCCCCTCGTTTTAAAAAAGATTTTTACACATTATGCCAACCCGGCTTAAGTCCAGCGCTTCGATACCGATAATGTAATGAATTCACTCAAAAATCAGTTCCACACAACAGACTTAACTGATATATTTAGCCCCAATAAAAACTCTAGAGCAATGATATAAGATTATGAATTCAAACAATATATATAAATTTTCTGCTTTTATCGCGCTGGCGCTCGCGCTTTCCGGCTGCGCCACTAATGGCGACCCGCGCGACCCCCTGGAGCCCATGAACCGCGCCATCTATAAGTTTAACGATACAACCGACAAAGCCGTACTCAAACCCGTTGCCCAAGGTTATAAATCCGTGGTGCCCAGTCCGATACGCACCAGCGTGACTAATTTCTTCTCCAATATCGACGATCTATTTGTCGTGGCAAATAATCTATTGCAGTTTAAATTCAACGATGCCGCATCCGATGTCGGCCGCATCATCACCAATACCACTTTTGGCGTCGGCGGCATTTTCGATGTCGCCACTGGCTGGGGCATGGAAAAGCATAATGAAGATTTCGGTCAAACCCTGGGACATTGGGGTGTCGGCGACGGCCCATTCCTGATGCTGCCGTTTCTTGGCCCCAGCAATGTACTCGATTCGGTGGGCCTGCTCGCGTATTACCGATTGGATCCGGTCTTGCATTTGCATAATATTCCGGCGCGCAATAGCTTGACCGCATTGCGTTTCGTGAATCGCCGGGCGAATTTATTGGATGCGGAAAAAGTGCTGGACGAAGCGGCGCTCGATCCTTACACCTTCTTGCGCGATGCCTATATCCAGCAACGGCGCAGTTTGATTTACGACGGCAACCCGCCGCCCGAAAAGTGGGAAGACGATCCGGAACCGGCCAAGCAACCGCAGGCCACTACCGCACCCGCTACTCCGTAGCGGGAACCCCGCGGGGCGGCAAGAGCAAGGCGGCGACTTCTTTTTTCTGCCCCGGCCGCCGGTTGACCGGCGCCATGCCTAAGTCTGCCGGCATCATCGGTTCCGGCGTCGTTTCTGGTTCTGCCTTCGCGAATGATTGTGCCACCGAGGGCTGAGCGCGTTCCTGGCGCTCGCCGCGTTTTTCCCGGTAAGGCGCCTTGCTCGGCGCCACATCATGACGATCCGAACTAAATCCCGGTAATGCCTCCAGCGGAATCGTGCGCTTAATCAATTTTTCGATGTCGCTCAGATAGCGTTTTTCTTCCGGGCTCACCAATGAAATCGCTTTGCCGCTCGCCCCGGCGCGGCCGGTACGTCCGATGCGGTGCACGTAATCTTCCGCGCTATGCGGCAACTCGAAGTTCACCACACACGGCAAATCGTCGATATCCAAACCGCGCGCCGCGACATCGGTGGCGATGAGCGCTTGAATTTTTCCTTCCTTGAATTCCGCCAGCGCTTGCGTGCGCGCCTGCTGAGTTTTGTCGGAGTGAATCGCGACGGCGTTGATATTCTCATGCACCAGTTGATGCGCGAGACGGTTGGCGCCGGTCTTGGTGTTGGTGAAAACCAGCACCTGTTTTAGATTTTCATTTTTGATGATGTGCGCCAGCAAGCGCCGCTTATGATCGGTTCCGACCGGATACGCCACTTGGAGCACATTGTCGGCCGTGGCATTGCGCCGCGCCACTTCAATCAACTGCGGATCGCGCATGAATTCGCTGGACAGGCGCTTGATCTCTTCAGCGAAGGTCGCCGAGAATAAAAGATTTTGCCGCCGTGGCGGCAGAAAACCGAAGATGCGCCGGATGTCGGGCATGAAGCCCATATCCAGCATGCGGTCCGCCTCGTCCAGCACCAAGAATTCCACCTGCGATAAGTTCACGCTTTTCTGATGCAGGTGATCGAGCAAGCGCCCCGGCGTCGCCACCAGGATTTCCACGCCCTTGCGCAGTTCCGCGATCTGCGGATCGATATTCACTCCGCCGTAAACCGCGGTCGAACGCAGCGCGAGGTGTTTGCTGTAGGTACGCACGCTAGCCTCGACCTGGGCCGCGAGTTCGCGTGTCGGCGCGAGAATCAAGCCGCGCACCGGATGCCGCGCGGGCGAGGTGCTGGTGTTTTGGTGCACCGCCAGTTTATGCAACATGGGCAGCGTGAAACTGGCGGTTTTGCCGGTACCGGTTTGCGCCCCGGCCATGACATCGCGGCCCGAGAGCACCACGGGAATCGCCTGCGCCTGGATCGGCGTCGGCTCGGTATAACCCGTATCCGCGATCGCGCGCAGTAATTCGGGACGAAGACCTAAATTGTCAAAAGACATTGAGATACCAGGAAAATAAGCAGAATTTGGCGCAAATTATAGGCGATTTGACCTGGGTTCGCGGAAAAAGCTAAGGCGCGGCTAGATGCTGATCGATGAACTGCTTAACCCAGCCATCGGGCCGGGCGCTGGAAAAGCGCCCTTTTTCTTCGCCATCCACCAGCAGCAACACGGTGGGAAAACCACGCAGGCCATAGCGCCCGGCCAGACGCATATTCTCACCCTCGTCCACTTCCACCTTGGCGAGCCGGATCTTGCCGCCATAACCGTTCACCACCCGTTCCAACACCGGGGTGAGTACGATGCAAGGCGGGCACCAATCGGCCCAGAAATCGACCAAGATAGGCTGCGTTTTCGAAGCTTCCAGCACCTGTGCCTGGAATTCGGCCTCGTTCACTTCAAAAATCAAGGGTTGTGTCATCGCCTTACCGTAAAAAATCCGCGATTGTTGCCAATTCGCTCCACGCCGTCAAGCAAAGCGCGGAAGAACGGTGGCTAAACGCGCAACGCCTTGCTCCAACTGGTCGAGCGTCGTGGTATAGGCGAAGCGTACATGCTGATCGGCGCGATAACGCCCGAAATCGACGCCCGGCGTGATGGCTACGCCGGCCTCGTCGAGCAAAACCCGCGCCAAATCTTCGCCCGGCAAAGCAAATTTCTCACAACCGGCATAAAGATAGAATGCGCCTTCGGGAATCAGGGGGATAGCGAATCCTAAGGCGCGCAGCGCCGGCAGCAGAAAATCGCGACGCTGTTCAAATTCCGCGCGACGCGCCTCCAGTATCGCCAAGGTATCGGGTTGAAACGCGGCCAATGCCGCATATTGCGCGGGCGTGGAGGCCGCCAAAAAAATATTTTGCGCCAAGCGTTCGATGGGCTCGATATACGCCTCGGGTGCGATCAGCCAACCCAGGCGCCAGCCGGTCATGCCGAAATATTTGGAGAAGCTATTGATCACGAAGACGTCGTCGCCCAATGCCAGCGCGGTCTCGGCTGAACCGCCATAGGTGAGCCCATGGTAGATCTCGTCCACGATCAGCATGCCGCCTCGCGCCGCGACGATGCCTTGCATCTCACGCAAGGCGCTAAGCGGTAACATCGTGCCAGTGGGATTGGCGGGGCTGGCCAGCAATACCGCGCGGGTCGCGTGCGACCAATGCGCCTCGATTTGCGCCGCCGTCGGCTGGAACTGCGTGGTGGCGTCAACCGGCAGCGCGACCGCGCGCCCGTTGAGAAAGTGCGCGAAGTGCCGGTTGCAAGGATAGCCTGGGTCGGCAAGCAGCACTTCATCGCCGGGATCGAGCAATGCCGACAACGCCAGCAACAGTGCGCCCGAGGAACCGGGCGTGATCACCACGCTATCCGGCGCGATCGTTACGCCGTAACGCGTGGCGTAAAACGCGGCGATAGCGGCTCTCAGTCGCGGCAGTCCGAGAGCCGGCGTGTAATGCGTATGGCCCGCCTGCAATGCCGCGATGCCGGCTGCCACGATCGGCGCCGGCGTGGGGAAATCCGGTTCGCCGATTTCCATGTGCACGATATTTCGGCCCTGGGCTTCCAGCGCCCGCGCTTGGGCTAAAATAGCCATCACACGGAAGGGTTCGATATCGATTGCGCGCCGCGCCAAGTGTGAGGGTAAGTGCATGATGACGCGGAAAGCGCGCTAAACTTTGAGTGTATGCGATGAGCCGAGGATTATACGCCGCGCCGCATTCTCCGGCACGATCGCTCAAACGTCTTGCGCTTGCGGCATGCCGCTGATCAAGCGAATGTCGCCCGCTTCGATCCGAAGCAAGCCGCTGTTGCGCTGCGATTCAAACCACGCGCTCAGATCGCCGGCATCCAGCGGTTTGGTCATATAGTAGCCCTGTGCCGCGTCGCACCCGAGCGCATGCAGCCGGGCCATGCTTTCCGCGCTTTCCACGCCTTCGCCGATAACGGATAAACCCAGATTGTGCCCCAGCTCGATGGTGGCATGGACGATCACGGCATTGCTCTTGTTTTCGTGCATATCGAGCACGAAAGATTTATCGATCTTAATTTCATTCACCGGCATCTTGCTTAAATAGGACAGCGAGGAATACCCCGTGCCGAAATCGTCGATGGCGATGCGCACGCCCATTCCGCTCAAGCGCTCGAGGATTTGGAGGGCGCGCTCCTTGTCCACCATGAGCATGCTTTCCGTAATTTCCAGAATGAGGCGCTTGGGACTAACATCGTGCGCGGCCAGCGCGCCCGTCACGATGTCCGGCAACTCCAAATCGAATAAGGCTTGCGCCGACAGGTTCACCGCGACACCGAGCTGCAGGCCTTCCCGCTCCCATACGCCGCATTGCTTGAGCGCCTTGTTCAGTACCCACAAGGTGAGCGGCTTGATCAGGCCGGTGCGCTCCGCCAGCGGGATGAACTCGTCGGGCAGCATCAGCCCGTGCTTCGGATGCGCCCAGCGCACCAGGGCTTCCGTCTCGGCAATACGGCCTGACTTAAGATCCACCTTAGGCTGGAAATGCAGCACCAAACCCTCATTTTCGATCGCGTGCCGCAACTCGCCCATCAAGGTGAGCCGCTGCGGACTGCATTCGTCATAGCGCGGGGAATAAACGAGAAACCCCGCGCGATTGCGCTTGGCGGCATACATGGCGACGTCGGCGCGCTGCAACAGGGTGTCGGCGTCGGTACCGTGCTGCGGGTAGAACGACACGCCCATGCTGGCACGCACATCGATCTTCAGCCCCTCGAGCATGAACGGCGCTTCCAGCGCCTTTTCGATTTTGCGGATGACCTGGCTCGTCTCCTTCAATTGCGCAAGCCTGGGAATGATGGCCGCGAATTCATCGCCGCCCAAACGGGCCACGGTTTCCGGATCGTGAAACGTGTTTTGAAGCCGGGTCGCGACTTGCTTCAGCAGCCGGTCTCCCTGGTACGGCCCCATGGCCTCGTTGATTTCCTTGAAGCGGTCGATATCCATGATAATCACCGCCACGTTGGACTTTTCGCTGGCCGCCATGATGATCGCCTGCGCCAGCCGGTCGCTATACAAGAAACGGTTCGGCAAGCCGGTCAATTGATCGTGCGTGGCGTTCCGCGTGGCCTGCGCTTCGAGCGCGACGGTATGGGCGCGCAAATCCGTGGTCTGATCCACCAGCATAGCGCTCGCCTCGTACGCCATCATGGAACTCACATACTGCCCCCAAAAGGCAAAGATAAACGGCATGCCGTCCAAGATCCACAGCGCGGCATTGTTCTTCTGAGCGGCAACAATCGTCTCGAGGGTCAGCGCGGACGATTGGACGAATGCGACCGCCAGGGTCGCGAGGACAATGGCCAGCAATGCGATCACGACCCCATAAATCGCGTGCTTGCTCGCCTTGGTGCGAAGCAAGTGCACGTTGCTCGAAAAAATGTGGTTAGTCTGGGCCAGGATATCCCCCCCGTGAAAACGCCGCGCCCCATTATTTAAAAATCCTCTTACCGCGGCATACGCCGGTTATCGGCTCGGCGCAAAACAACTTTAACAGATCATACCGACGGTTACCCATTTAGCATAGCCGTCTTATTGTTACGGCAAGCGCGCCCTATTTGCACGGCGCCGGCCTCAGTTGAGACGCCGCCCGGTTTCGTCGTCTTCCGCTTCGGCGATGTCCAGCACGTCGAGCGGCTCATGCGACTCGTGCTCCAACTCCACCGATTCGATCTGCTGAAAACGGCGCGTGATTTTTTGGCTGGTGACGTGGACTTTCTCTGCGTCCTCGTGCGCCTGGCGGATATGATCGGCCAGCTTTTTCATGCGCACGTCGAATAAGCCGAAATCCTTGGAAAGCT
>DAIAMA010000169.1 GCA_027438535.1 bacterium | reverse complement strand
GGGGGGGGGGGGGGGGGGGGGGGGGGGGGGGGGGGGGGGGGGGGGGGGGGGGGGGGGGGGGGGGGGGGGGGGGGGGGTCGCGCAAGAAATGCAGCTCGGCGATTATTTATTTCTCGGCGAGGGCGAGTTGAAAAGCGGCGGCTTCCGTCGTCCCTCGATTCTGGCCGATGCGCTGGAAGCGATCCTGGGCGCGATATATCTCGATAGCGGTTTCGATGCTACGCGCGCCGTGATCGATGCGTTGTATGCCCCCATCATCACCAAGCTTGACCCGAAGAAACTCTCCAAGGACCCGAAGACGCAACTCCAGGAATATTTGCAGAGCCGCAAGCTGCCCTTACCGCAATACCTCATCGTCGCCACCGAAGGCGAAGCGCACGAACAGCATTTCAAGTTGGAATGCGTGATTTCCGAGCTTGGCATTCGCGCGCCCGGCGCGGGCGCGAGTCGGCGCAAAGCCGAGCAAGAAGCGGCCAAGCTGGCCTATGCATTGGCCAGCGCTCAGGAAAAACCATGAACCCAGACTTTCGCACCGGCTTCATCGCCATCGTCGGCCGGCCCAATGTCGGTAAATCGACGCTACTCAACGCGCTGGTGGGGCAAAAGGTCAGCATCACATCGAGGAAGCCACAGACCACCCGGCATCGCATCATCGGTATTCATTCCGATGATGCGGCGCAATTCATCTTTGTCGATACGCCGGGATTTCAGATGGAGCACAAAAGCGCGCTTAACCGCGTGATGAATAAAAGCGTCACCGATACCTTGAGCAATGTCGATGTGGTGTTGTTTGTGATCGAGGCCAGTCATTTCGATCCGCGAGATGCGCAGGTCATGAAACTCTTGCCGGATTCGCGGCCTGTGATTCTGGTGATCAACAAGATCGACACATTACAAGAAAAGAACGAACTCCTGCCCTTTATCGAGCGTATGGCCAAGGAATTCCCGTTCGCCGAGATCGTACCGGTAGCGGCCGAGCACGGCAAAATCGAAGTCTTGCCCAAGGCGATCCGGACATACTTGCCGGAGGGGCCGCCGATGTACGATCCGGATGACATCACCGATCGCAACGAACGCTTCTTGGCGGCGGAAATCATCCGCGAAAAAATCTTCCGCTTGCTGGGCGAAGAAGTCCCCTATCAGAGCAGCGTGATGATCGAGCAATTCACCCAAGAAGGAAATTTGCGCCGCATCCACGCCAGCGTGATCGTGGATAAGGCGGGACAGAAGGCGATCCTGATCGGCAAGGGCGGCGAGAAAATGAAAGCGATTTCGACCCAGGCGCGTAAGGATATGGAGCAATTGTTCGGCAGCAAGGTATTTTTAGAAATTTGGGTCAAGATCAAATCCGGTTGGGCCGACGACGAGCGCGCGGTAAAATCCCTAGGCTATGGCGACGCTTGAGAAACCCCAAGACAACCAGTCCGCGTTTGTTCTGCATACCTACGCTTACCGCGAAACCAGTCTGATCGTCGAAACCCTGACCCAGCATTTCGGGCGCGTGGCGCTCATCGCCAAAGGTGCGCGCCGGCCGCGCTCGGCGGTGCGCGGTCTATTGATGGCATTCCAGCCGCTCAGCCTATCGTGGTTCGGTAAACACGAATTGCGCACATTAAAAAATGCCGAGTGGCAGGGCGGACAACGGCCGCTCGCGGGCCCGGCACTGATGTGCGGCTTCTATCTCAATGAGTTGATGCTGAAACTGCTGCCGCGCGACGATCCGCACCCGCAACTCTTTGCGCAATACCAGCAAACATTGAAAGATTTGGCGGAAGGCGCGCCACAAGCCGTGGCTTTGCGCCGCTTCGAGAAGCGCCTGATGCAAGAATTGGGTTACGCGCTGGTGCTGGAACATGAGGCCGGCAACGCACGCGCAATCGAGCCCGATACCACGTATTTTTACGATGTGGCGCATGGCCCTGGACGCCAGGCGAGCGCGCAAAACAGTGTACAATTGCGCGGAAAAACGCTGCTGGATATCGCGCGCGACGATTATTCCGACTCCGCCACGCTGCTCCAAGCCAAGCAATTGATGCGCTATTTAATCGGCCACCAGCTGGGCAGCGACAATTTACAAACGCGGCAATTGCTCAAGGATTTGCAAGAACTGTGATTTATCTCGGCGTCAATATCGATCATGTGGCCACCCTGCGCCAGGCGCGCGGCACACGCTACCCCAGCCCGGCGCAAGCGGCGCTGGTGGCGGAATCCGCCGGCGCCGACGCGATTACCCTGCATCTACGCGAAGATCGGCGCCACATCCAAGACGCCGACGTGGAAATTCTGCGCCAGACTTTGCAAACGCGCATGAATTTGGAAATGGCGGTGACCGAAGAAATGCTCGCCATTGCCATCCGCCTCAAACCGCAAGACGCCTGTTTGGTGCCGGAGCGGCGCGAAGAACTCACCACCGAAGGCGGGCTCGATGTGGCCGGCCAATTCGAACGGGTGCGGCATGCCTGTACGGTACTCGGCCAAGCCGGGATTCGCGTTTCCTTATTCATTGCCCCGGACCACGAGCAAATGCGGGCATCGGCTGAAGCGGGTGCGCCGGTGGTGGAAATCCATACCGGCCACTATGCCAACCTCGAACCGGGTGCAGCGCAAGACGCCGAACTTGCGCGCATTCAAGATGCCGCGGCTTACGGCCAGAAACTGGGCTTGCGGATCAACGCCGGCCATGGCTTGCATTACCACAACGTGCAGCGTATCGCCGCTATTCCCGAAATACGCGAACTCAATATCGGCCACGCCATCGTCGCGCATGCGCTGTTCGTCGGCTGGGAAACGGCGGTGCGAGAGATGAAGCGGCTGATGCTCGCCGCGCGCGGCTTATGATCTACGGCATCGGTACCGATATCCTGGAAGTCAGCCGCGTGTCGGCGATTTTGTCGCGCCACGGGCCGCGCTTCGCGCGCCATGTGCTGACCGCGGACGAATTGCCCGAGTATGCCGCCACGTCTTTTCCGGAGCGCTTTTTAGCCAAGCGCTTCGCCGCCAAAGAGGCATTCGCCAAGGCTATCGGCACCGGCTTACGCGGCGCGGTAAGCTTGACCAATATCCGCATCACGCACGACGCTTTAGGCAAGCCGGGGCTGGATTTTAAGCCCGTATTGCAAGCCATGGTGAAGCAGCGCGGCATTGCGCACTGCCATCTCTCGATCAGCGACGAAAAAGAGTTAGTCGCCGCCTTCGTCGTATTGGAGCAAAGCGCATGACCCTAGGCCCGGTGATGCTCGACCTGTGCGGTACCGAACTCAGCGCGGAAGAACGTGAGTTGTTGCGCCACCCGCTGGCCGGCGGCGTGATTTTGTTTAAGCGCAATTTCGAATCGCCGCCGCAATTGATTGCCCTGACGCAAGCCATCCACGCCGCGCGTCAGCCGCCGCTATTGATCGCGGTGGATCACGAGGGCGGGCGGGTGCAGCGTTTCCGCGAAGGCTTCACGCGCATTCCACCGATGCGCCAATTAGGTGAAATTTGGGATCAACACCCGCAATCCGCGCGGCGTTTAGCGCATCAAACCGGCTATGTCCTGGCGGCCGAATTGCGCGCCTGCGGGGTGGATTTCAGCTTCACGCCGGTGCTTGACTTGGATCACGGCCCAAGCCAAGTCATCGGCGATCGCGCTTTTCACCGCGAACCGCAAGCCGTGGCGGAGCTCGCGCATCATTTGATGCTGGGGCTGAA
>DAIAMA010000168.1 GCA_027438535.1 bacterium | reverse complement strand
AGATCCCCCTCGGCCAAAACACTGCCTTCATGCAGTACGGTAACCCTGCCCCCCAGTTGCGCGATGAAAGCCATATCGTGTTCGACGACGACCAGAGACTGCTTGCCTGCCAGCGATGTAAACAATTCGGCGGTGCGCTCGGTTTCGTCATCGGTCATGCCCGCGACGGGTTCATCCAGCAACAGCAGCCGTGGCTCCTGCATCAGCAGCATGCCGATTTCCAGCCATTGTTTTTGACCGTGGGACAGCCGCCCCGCAACCTGATCCGCGTACATATCGAGCCGGATCAGGCGTAGCGTGTCGGCAATGCGGTCGCGCGTGTCGTCATCGACCGTCGCGAACAAGCTGCGCCGCACGCGCTTATCCGCTTTCATCGCAAGCTCCAGATTCTCGAATACGCTGTGGCTTTCGAACACCGTGGGCTTCTGAAATTTGCGGCCGATGCCGGCGCGCGCGATTTCCGGTTCCGACAGGCGCGTGAGATCGAGCGTTTGGCCGAAAAATGCGGTGCCCGCATCGGGTCGCGTTTTGCCGGTGATCACGTCCATCATCGTGGTCTTGCCCGCGCCATTCGGACCGATGATGCAGCGCAATTCCTTGGCGTCGATGGTGAGGTTGAGCTTGTTGAGCGCCTTGAATCCATCGCACGACACGGTGATGTCTTCCAAATACAAAATAACTTTGTGCGACAAATCGAGCTCGCCCGCCACCAGCATGTGGCCGGTACCCATCGCTGGGTCGTCTAGCGCTTGTTCGCTGTTCATGGCATGCCTCGCCGGCGCAAGCGTTGCCACAAGCCCACGATGCCTTGCGGCAAAAATAGTGTGACCAGCACGAACAGCAAACCGAGAAAAAACAGCCAATATTCGGGAACCGCCACCGTGAACCAGCTTTTGGAGAGGTTGACCAAAAACGCGCCCAGCGCCGGCCCGATCAGCGTGCCGCGGCCGCCGACCGCGACCCAAATCGCAATTTCGATGGAGTTGGCGGGAGACATCTCGCTGGGGTTGATGATGCCGACTTGCGGCACGTAAAGCGCACCGGCGACAGCGCATAGCATCGCCGACAGCGTCCAGATGAAGAGCTTGTACCACAGAGGGTTATAGCCCAGGAACATGGCGCGCGACTCGGCGTCGCGAATCGCCGCCAGCACGCGGCCGAACTTAGAGGTGGCCAAATAGCGCCCGAGTACGAGGGTGAACATGAGCATGAGCGCGGTGAGCGCAAATAGCGCCGCGCGCGTTCCCGGGGCGGTGACGGAGTAACCCAAAATACGCCGGAAATCGGTGAAGCCGTTGTTTCCGCCGAAGCCGGTTTCATTGCGGAAAAACAGCAGCATGAAAGCGAAAGTCAGCGCTTGGGTAATAATGGAAAAATATACGCCCTTGATGCGCGAGCGAAAGGCGAAAAAGCCGAACACGAAAGCCAGTAAGGCGGGCACGACCAGCACCAGCAATACGGCATAGAGAAAATGATCGGTGCCCTGCCAATACCAAGGCAGCTCTTTCCAATCCAAAAATACCATGAAGTCCGGCAGGCTCGAGTGATACACGCCGTCGCGGCCGATGCCGCGCATCAGATACATACCGAAGGCGTACCCGCCCAGCGCAAAAAACAGGCCGTGCCCCAGCGAGAGTATGCCACCCAAGCCCCAAACCAAATCCATGGCCACCGCGACGATAGCGTAGCACATGACCTTGCCGCCGAGCGTGATGGCATAGTTGGAGACATGCAAGGGGTGTCCGATGGGCAGCCAAAGATGCGCCACCGGCAAGAGCACGAATGTCGCTAGCGCGAACAGGCCCAGCGCAATCCAGCCGCGGCGTCCGGTAGCGGCGAGAAACCGAATTACGAATGGTGTGCGCATTTCAGCTTTCAACGAAACGCCCCTTCAATGCGAACAAGCCTTGGGGCCGCTTCTGGATGAAGATGATAATGAAGGCCAGCACGACGATCTTGGCGATTACCGCACCCGTCCATCCTTCCAGAAATTTGCTTGCTATGCCCAAGCCCAGCGCGGCCCACACCGCGCCCGCGAGCTGGCCCACGCCGCCCAAGACCACCACCATGAAGGAATCGACGATATAGCCTTGCCCCATGTCCGGGCCGACGTTGGCGATTTGCGAGAGCGCTACGCCACCCAATCCCGCGATGCCCGCACCGAGCCCGAACGCGAGCGTGTCGATATGCCCGGTAGGTACGCCAACGCAACCGGCCATGGCGCGATTCTGGGTTACCGCGCGCACGAACAAGCCGAGCCGCGTGCGGTTGAGCAGCACCCACACCAGCGCCAGCACGAACAGCGCAAAACCGATGATGATCATGCGGTTCCAAGGCAACACGACATTGCTCATGATTTGTACGCTGCCCGACATCCAACTCGGGTTGGCGACCTCTACATTCTGCGCGCCGAAAATTACCCGCGCCGTCTGGATCAAAATCAGCGAGATGCCCCATGTGGCGAGCAGCGTTTCCAGCGGCCGGCCGTAGAGCCAGCGAATGACCGTGCGCTCCATGAGCATGCCCACCAGTGCCGCGCCGAAGAACGCGACCGGGATCGCGGCCACGACATACCAATCGAGCGCGCCGGGGAAGTAATGGCGAAACAGCGTTTGCACGGCGAAGGTGGCATACGCGCCGACCATCAGCAATTCACCGTGAGCCATATTGATCACGCCCATGACGCCATAGGTGATCGCTAGCCCAAGCGCCGCGAGCAGCAAGACGCTGCCCAGACTCAGGCCGGAAAAAACTTGGCTGATATCCTCGCCGATCGCGATCCGCGTTTCAATGGCATGCAAGGATGCGCGTGCCGCGAGCCGCACCTCATCGTCGGGCTCGATATTTTTGTCCAGCAGCGCCTTCAACCGCACTTTCATGCGCGGGTTGCCACTAGCGCTGAGCGCTTTCACCGCCGCGAGACGAATGGCGGCGTCGGGATTTTTTAGGTTTACTTGGGCCAGCGCCAAAGTGAGCCGCGCCTTGATTTCGGGGTCGCTTTCTTTGGCGAGCGCGCGCTCGAGCACGGGCGCGATGGCCGGGTCGAGATCGTGCTCCAATTCCTTGGTCGCGGTAAGGCGCCTGTCGCGGCTGGGATCGAATAGCTTGAGCAGCGCCAACACGTCCGCTAATTTACCGCGCACACGATTATTAATCGTGATGGCATCCGGATTTTCCGGCACCGGAGTGACTTGCTCGCCGGTAACGGCATCGATGGCATGAGCGTCTTCGATAATCAGCGTTTTTTGCCCCGCGACATACAGCGCGTCTTGAGACAGCGCCTTAAGCACTGGGATGGCTTCGGTGCCGGCGGCTCGTACCAAGGCGTGAATCGCGGCGATTTTTTGATCCGAGTCGTCCGCCGCAAGCTGATGCACCAGCGCGGGGTCCAGCGCGGCATGCGCCTGGGAGGCACAAACCAGCAGCCAGAACAGCGTAATTATCCTGCGAAGCATCATAGGACTCGTTGAATCAAAAAAGCGGTCGGTGTGAGACCCCTCCCCCTCTTATGAGAGGGAGGGGGTGGCGGAACGCGCGGCTTACTTGGAATCCGGCTCGTCTTTCTTCTTGTCGTTGCCCGCAATATAGGGGCTCCACGGCTGGGCTTTGATCGGCCCAGGGGTCTTCCACACCACATTGAACTGGCCGTCGGCGCGGATTTCGCCGATGAACACCGGTTTGTGTAGATGGTGGTTCTTCTCGTCC
>DAIAMA010000167.1 GCA_027438535.1 bacterium | reverse complement strand
GCCACTCGGCCCGCGCCGAATATGCCCGTAAAGCGCGCGGAAGCGCAGCGCCGCGAAGACGCCGCGCCACCGGCGCGGGAATCAGCAACGCACCCGAGAACGTAGGACCGGTCAAAAATTTCGATCCGGTCAAGGCCACCATGAAACCTTGCTCCAGATAAGCGCGCAGCGTGGATGGCGCAATCCGGAATTGACAAGCGTCGACCAGCACCTCGACCGTTTCCGGCCAACGGCGATGCAGCGCCGCGACACACGCGAGACTGGGCGCGATCATTCCGGTTTTGGAGTGATCGACCAGTATCAGAAGCACACGCCGCCCCAGCGCTACCGCGTCGCGCGCCAAGGACTCGACTTCGGCATCCACGGCGGCCATCTCCCGCGGCGTGCCATCGCCCAGCCGCAGCGCAACGGGCATGATTTCCCTGGCGCCGCAACCGCGGATTTCGGGAGCAGTTTCCTCTTGCGCGGCGCGCGGACCGGAAGCACGGCCGGCCAAAGCCGCGGAGACGCCGCTTCCCGTTTCCGCGGCCTCCGCCATAATGACGCGCGCGGGCAGGGATGCGGTACCGCCGGCAAGCTGGGAGGCAATCGCGTGAAGGTCGGTGCCCGAAGCGCCAAAAATCACATCGAGATCGGGCAGATCGGCTAGCGCGCACAATCGAAGCAACGCTAGGCGGATGCGATTGAGTTCGCGCTCATAAGTCACCGCCGGCGGCTCTACGCACGCTGCGTTAAGCAAACGCTGGCGCACATGTGCCGCCGCCGCAAAACCCGCCGGGGAAATAACCGATGCGGTCGAGGAGCCAAAAGCCATCAAACCGGTATCGGGTGTCGCCTGACATCCATACCGGTTCAGTCCGATATGCGGATCAAGCGCGATGCGGGCGTCCCCGCCTTCCACCAATAGCTGCTCCAGCGCGGAAACGCCAGGCGCGATAGGCGGCGCCGGCACCACGCGGAACAAGGATTTTCCCGTGTCGATGGGAAGCTCGTACTTTTTCATTCTCACTTCCAACACTCTCTTCTATGGCACGCCACGCCGTATCGCATGCGCCAGCATGGCGCGGAAAGCATCGAACACCTTACGCATGTGCGGCTGCTTATACGGAAACAGGTCGACGGGATCCATGGCATGAACAACCATCGACGTATCCACCTCGAAAATCAGCAACTTCCCATCAGCGGTCTCGGCGCAATCGATACCATAGTAATCAAGCCCCAAACGCTCGGTAATGGCGCGCAAAGCCGTTGCATGCCGGCGCGCGAATGCCGCGTCGAAGTTCGCCATGAAATCCGCTTCCTCGTCCCGTTTCGCCGCGCTTTCGCTCATCCCCGCATTCAGATAGTGGATCATCCAATGCGCGGAGATGGCCATGTGGCAGGCAAACGGACGGCCATCGATCAAAACGATACGGTACTTCCGGAATAGTCCGTCTTGTCCGCGATAATCGACAAAGCGTGAAACATAAAACGTATTCTCCGGCATCGCCCCTAGATAACCGTTAACGGCCGATGGGTGATCCAACTTGAGCAAGCCCCGGCCCGCATGCGAGCCGACCGGGCGGATAATAATCGGGAAATCGCCGTCATCGAGGATATCGGCAATGGCTTGCTCTTCGCGGCCGACGCGCTCCAATGTCCGCTTATCGATGCGTAGCGACACCGGCATGGCGATGCCGGGCACGGATTTCAGCAGCGTGCAAACTTCATCGCGCGCCAGCGCGGCGATACGATGCGGCGCGTTAATGACCGGACGCGCCCAAGCTTGGATGAGCGCTTCAATATGCTTTAGCAAGGGACGGTTCTGATCCGATTCGCCAACCGCCACGAACACCAAGTCATGCTCCGGCAAGGCCGCGGGCAAAGGCAGATGCGGCGCGATATAGAGCATATCGAGCGCGACATCGGAGCCTTCCAGTAAAAATTCCAAAGGCGTGTTCGCCATCAATTCGCCTGGCGCCATGAGCGCGAGCAGCCGTATCTTGGCTTGCCCCCCAGCCGCCGGCAGCCGATACAGCTGTTGCATTTTTAACGCTTCGGCTTGCATGGCGAGCGCGGTTGCGCGATCTCCCTTCATCTGCAAAATCGTCGACAGGTCCATCAAACCGTTGGCATCATGCGGATAGCGTTCCACGCGTTGCAGTAAGCGCGTTCCCAGCGGCGTGAGATCGGCGCCGGATAGCGCCATCTTCATCAGCGTCGGCAGGCCGATGAGCGCGCGGGAATCCTTGCCATATAGGGCTTCTAATTCAAGCGTGTTTAAAGTCAGCATGCGTTTCGTCTTATATCGCTTGGCTATTGGCCGCGCCGAATGCAACGGCCGCCTTGAGCAAGGCATCGATGTCTTGCGCGGCGGTCCGGTGATTGACGATGGCCGCGCGAATCGCGAGCCGTCCGTTGACGGTGGTGGTCGACGGCGCCGCGATTCCCGATGCTTGCAGATCGGCCGCGATGCCGGCATTGACGCGATCGGCGCCGGCACCGCGATATCCGAAGCAAACGATGTTCAGCGATACCGGCGCGAGCAACTCCAATTCCGGCGTTGCCTCGATGCGCTGCCGCATGTATTGCGCCAGGGCGCAAGTGCCGGAAATCACGCTGCCTAATTTCTCCACGCCATAGACTTTGATAGTAAACCAGGTCTTGAGCGCCCTAAATCCGCGTGACAGATCGGGACCAAAATCGCACGGCCAGGGCGATCCGGCGGCCATGCCGCGGGTTTCGCGCCGCAAATAAGCGGTCGGCGAGGCAAACGTGCGCTGATGCAAGGCACCGTCCCGCACCAGAATAAAACCCGCGTCATACGGTACTTGGCCCCATTTATGAAAATCAAAGGCGATGGAATCCGCGCGTTCGATGCCGGCAAGGCGCGGCGCGATATCCGGCGCCAGCATGGCGAGCGCCCCGTAAGCGCCGTCCACATGAAACCAGAGCCCGGTTTCTCGAGCGGCATCGGCCAAGCTGGCTAAATCGTCAATCGCACCGACATCCACCGTGCCGGCCGTACCGGCGATGAAAAAGGGATGCAAGCCGGCACGCCGATCCGCCGCGATCGCGCGCCGGAGCGCCGCGACATCCATTTGATGCCGGTCGTTCATGGGGATAATCCGCAACGCGTCGATCCCCAGGCCGGAAAGATCCATCGCTTGCGCAATACAGCCATGCGCGCCCGCGGAAGTGTAGGCCGTCAGCCGTTCCCCGCTCGCCGCGACGCCTTGCTGGCGCACGCTGGAGCCGAGCGCCGCCGTCCGCGCGACCAGCACGCTGATGAAGTTGGCCATGGAAGTGCCCGTCACAAACAGACCGCTGGCCGTGTCGGGAAATGCAAACAACTCGCGCACCCAGCGCAACAGCTGTCGCTCGACTTCCACTGGAATCTGCTCACGTCCGCCGACATTGGCGTTAAGCCCTGCCGCAAGCATCTCTGCCATCATGCCGACCGGTGTGCCTGCCCCATGCACCCAGCCCATGAAACCGGGATGCGCATTGCCTATCGCATAGGGCAGCACATCCTGCATGAAGATCGCATGCGCTGCTGCCAGATCGCCGGGACTTTTCGGCACAGGCTGCTGAAATACGCCGCGAACCTCGGGCGGTATCGTTTGCCAGACGGGTCTGTTGCGCAATTTCTCGGTGTAATCGAGCATGTCATCGAGCATGCGATGACTCTGCTGCCGAAAATCCTGCCAGTCTTCAGGATCCAGCGTTTCCCCG
>DAIAMA010000166.1 GCA_027438535.1 bacterium | reverse complement strand
ATGTAGCGCTTCATTCTTTTTCCCTCTCCCGGCTAGCGGGATCGAGGGAGAGGGTATAACAAGGCCTTCCGCTAATGGTCGAACAGAGAAAAAAACTGCGTTTGGGCGATTTGCTGGTTCAGCAAGGACTGGTCACGCAGGATCAACTGCGCATCGCGCTGATCGAACAAGAGCGCAGCAAATTGCCGCTGGGCCGGCAGATGGTGCTACTGGGGTTCATCACCGAGGCGATGATACGCGACATCGTGGCCCACACCATCGGCCAGGAGAGCGTGGATCTCGCCAGCGTCGCGGCCGACGTGGAAGCCCTGCGCTTGGTGCCGGAAGATTTCGCGCGCCGCCATAATCTGCTGCCGATCGCGCTCGACGCCGAGAAACAACTGCTGGTGGTGGCGATGTCGGATATGTTCAATGTCGTCGCCCTCGACCAATTGCGCGCGATGATCGATGCCCGCATCGAAATCAAAACCGTGCTCGCGGGTCTGGCGCAATTGCAAGAACACATCGATCGCTTTTATGGTTACGAGCTGTCGGTCGACGGCATTCTGCGCGAAATCGAAACCGGCGAAATCGACTACCAGAGCCTGCAAACGCCGAGGGGCGAAATGGAATATACCCAGCCGGTGGTGCGTTTGGTCGGCTCGCTGCTGGTGGACGCGGTAAAGCACGGCGCTTCCGACATCCACTTCGAGCCGGAATTCGCCTTCTTGCGCATCCGCTATCGCATCGACGGCGTGCTGGAACAAGTGCGCAGCCTGCACAAGACATATTGGCCGAGCATCGCGGTACGCTTGAAAGTGATGAGCGGCATCAACATCGCCGAAACGCGCGCGGCGCAGGACGGCCGCTTCTCGCTCAATCTTTCCGGCCGGCCCATCGATTTCCGCGTCTCCACCCAGCCGACGGTGTATGGCGAAAACATCGTGCTGCGGATTTTGGATCGCGAGCGCTCCATCATTCCGCTCGAGCGCATGGATTTGGCCGAGGATACGCTCGCTACCTTGCGCCTGATGATGGCGCGGCCGGAAGGCATATTGATCGTTACCGGCCCCACCGGCTCGGGCAAAACCACCACGCTGTATTCGCTGCTCACGCATCTCAACAACGAAACCATCAACATCATGACGCTGGAGGATCCGGTGGAATATCCGGTGACCATGATGCGCCAAACCTCGGTGAACGAGACGGTGAAAATGGATTTCGTGAACGGCATCCGCTCCATCATGCGCCAAGACCCGGATGTGATTCTGGTGGGCGAGGTGCGCGATAAAGACACCGCGGTGATGGCGTTCCGTGCCGCCATGACCGGCCACCAGGTATTCACCACGCTGCACACCAATTCCGCGCTCGGCACCTTTCCGCGCTTGCTGGATATCGGCATCTCGACCGAGATCATGGCGGGCAATATCATCGGCGTCATTGCGCAGCGTCTGGTGCGGGTGCTGTGCCCGCAGTGCAAGGAAAGCTATTCCCCCACGCCCGAAGAACAACAATTGCTCGGGCAAAACGGCCATGGCACCGCCCCGATCTACCGTGCCGTCGGCTGCAAATTCTGTCATCACAAAGGCTACCGTGGCCGCATGGCGCTCATGGAGCTCTTGTTCATCGACAGTGACTTGGATGAATTGATCGCGCGCCACGCCACATTGCGCGAACTGCGCGAAGCGGCGCTCGGCAAAGGCTTCAAGACATTGGCGGAAGACGGCATTCGGCGCGTGCTGGAGGGGCGCACGAGCGTGGCGGAAGTATCGCGCGTGGTCGATCTGACGGGGCGGCTGCGCTAAACCCGATGCCGCTTCACCTTTCATCCTACATACCGTACCGCCACTAGCATGGCCGCCTTCCAATACTTCGCCGTCGACCGCACCGGACGCCATGTGCGCGGGCGCATGGAGGCCGCCAATGAAAACGATTTGGAGCAACGCCTGCGCCGCATGGGACTGGATTTGGTCACGGGGCGGCTCAAATCCAAAACCGAACCTTTCTCCTTCAAACAACGCATTACGCGCGAAGACCTGATCAATTTTTGTTTTCACATGGAACAAATATCGCGCAGCGGCATTCCTTTGCTGGAAGGCTTGGAGGATTTGATCGACAGCATCGACAACCGTCGCTTCAGAAACATCATCTCCGCCATGCATGAAGACATGGAAGGCGGCAAGCTGCTTTCGCAAGCGCTCGCTCAGCACCCGGCCGTGTTCGATCGCCTATTCGTCAGCTTGATTCGCACCGGAGAACAAACCGGCAATATGACGGAAGTGCTGCATGATTTAGCCGCGACACTCAAATGGCAAGACGAGTTGATTTCCAAGACCAAGCTGCTGTTGTTTTATCCCATCTTAGTGGTGACGGTGGTGGTCCCAGTCGTGTTTTTCCTCATGCTGTATTTGGTGCCCAAGCTGGTTACTTTCCTCAACAGCATGAATCAAGCCTTACCCTTGCAAACGCGGATTTTAATTCGCCTCTCCGAAATTTTCGTCGGTTATTGGCCGCTCTTGCTGGGCTTGCCGCTGGCCTTGATCGTCATCGGCGCGAGCGTGGTGCGCACCAATGCCAATGCGCGCCTGTATTGGGATTACCTGAAACTCAACTTGCCCTTGATCGGGCCGGTTTTGCAGCAAATATTGCTCGCGCGCTTCGCCAGCTATTTCGCGCTGCTTTATCGTTCCGGCATCACCATCCTCGATGCCCTGGCCTCATGCGAGGGCGTGGTGGCGAATCGCTATGTCGCCGATGGCCTGCATCGCGCGGCGCAGCAAATCAGCGCGGGCGACAGCCTCACCGACAGCCTACGCAATTTGGGCCTGTTTCCTTCGCTGGTGGTGCGCATGATCCGCATCGGGGAAACCACGGGCGCGCTCGATGTGGCCTTGCTCGAAGTCAATTATTTTTATCAGCGCAGCGTCGGTTATTGGATAGAACGCGCGCTTAAATTGCTGCCGGCAATGCTGACCATCGTGTTGGGCAGTATTTTAGCGTTCATTATTTTCTCAGTATTTTTCCCCCTCTATGATATGTTGGGTAAGATCACTTTTTAGCCGCCATGTCCGCCAAAATTCTCGCCAGCCTCTCGTCGCGCACCGCGAGCTTCGCGTTCTACGAACGTGACGCCTTATTCCAGCTCGCCACCTTTGACAACGACGAGCGCGCTTGGGGCGCATTCGGCGAACTGCTCCAGCGTCACCCCGATACGCCGGTTTATCTCATGGTGGACACGGTAGAAGAGGAGTATCGCACCGAAGTGCTGCCGCACGTGCATGGCGGCGCGCGGCGCGACATGCTGAAACGCAAGCTGGGACAGCTATTCCGCACCACGCCTTACCGCGCGACCTGGCTGCAAGGCCGCGAAACCGGACAGGGCAAACGGCACGACGATATCTATCTTTTTCTCGCGCTGAATTCCGGCGAGTTGCTGCGCCCCTATCTGGAGCAGATTCAGATGCGGCGCGCGCCCTTGGCTGGCATCTACCTCCTGCCGCTGGCCACTCAAGCCTTGGCGTCGCGCATTAAATGCGACACCGCCGGCGCATTGGTGGTGTCGCGCCAGCAAGCCGGCCTGCGCCAGAGTTTTTTCCTCGACGGCCGGCTGCGCATCAGCCGCTTGACGCCCTTCGATCCGCTCGGCAATCCGGCTTCGGCCGAACTCTACGCCGAGGAAATCGAAAAAAGCCGCCTGTTCCTCTATAACAGCCGGCAACTGCCGCGCGATGCGCGCCTCACCGCGCAAGTATTGGATTTCGAC
>DAIAMA010000165.1 GCA_027438535.1 bacterium | reverse complement strand
AGACGCCTTTGCCCAGCGGCACGCGATACATGCCTTCGGGCACCACGCCATCCTTCTTCATCAACCAGCGATGCTCGAACACCAGCACCGGATTATTATCGGCGATGGCCGACAGCATCAAGCCCTTGGCATCGTAAGGCGTGCTGGGCATCACGATCTTCAAGCCCGGCACGCCCATGAGCAAACCCTGAATCGCTTGCGAGTGCTGCGCGCCGGAACCCCAGCCGCGGCCGATGGCGGCCCATACCACCAATGGCACCGTGGTTTGACCGTTATCCATGTAGTGCATTTTGGCGGCGTGCGTCACCAATTGATTGAAAGCGAGCAAAATGAAATCGGGCCGGTTGTGCATGTAGACCGGACGCATGCCGTGCATCGCCGCACCGGTGCATACGCCCATCATGCCTTCTTCGGACAGCGGCGAATCGAACACCCGCCCGCCGCCGAATCGATCTTGTAAGCCTTTGGTGACGCCGAACATGGCGGTGGGATCGTCCACGCCTTGGCCGAACACGAACACGCCGGGGTCATGATCGAGCGCGAGCGCCAGCGCCTCGTTCACGGCTTTGGCATAGCCCAATACGCGCCCTTCGCTCGGATCGGGTGCGTCGTAAACTAGCGAGTTAACTAAACCTTCATCCCACGGCATCTCGTTTCTTTCTCAATCCGCATACACGTGGGTGTACAAATCTGCTTCGGCCGGGTTCGGGCTGGCCAGCGCATAATCGAACGCTTCCATGGTTTCCGCCATGATTTCTCCCGCCATGGCCTTGCGCGCCGTCTCGTCGATCAAGCCCGCGCTTTTCAAAAACGTAAAATAAGTTTCGAGCGGGCAGACTTTTTCCCAGGCCTCGCGTTCGGCCACGTCGCGGTAACCGGTTTTGCTGTCGTCTCCCGCGCCGCCGTGGGCGCGAAAGCGGTACACCGGCGCCTCGATAAAGGTCGGGCCGCCGCCTTGTTTGGCGCGCGCCACCGCGGCTTGGGTGGCCTCATGCACGGCGAGCACATTGGTACCATCCACGCGCTCGCTTGCCATACCGTAAGTCGCCGCCCATTTATAAATTTCGCGCTTAGGCTGCCGGGTATGCAGCGGCGATTGCACCGAATAAAAATTATTCTCGCAAAAGTAAACAATGGGCAGTCGCTTCAGCGCCGCGAAATTCAAGGCCTCGGACACCGCGCCCTCTTCGGTCGCGGCATCGCCCAAGAACACCGTGGTCACATAACTTTCGCCGCGCATTTGCGCGGCCAGCGCCGCGCCGGTCGCGATCGGCACCACACCGGCGACGATGGCCGAGCTGCCCGCCATGCCCGCCGATTTGTCCATCAAATGCATGGAGCCGCCGCGCGAACCGGTGCAGCCGTTGATGCGGCAATGAAATTCGCACAGCATGGCCCTCAAGTCACCGCCCTTGGCTAAATAATTGCCGTGAGTGCGATGGCTGGCATAGAGTAAATCGGTGCGCGTCATGGCGGCACAGGCGCCGACCGAAGTCGCTTCTTGCCCGATCACCAAATGAATCGGCGTCTTCATGTGATCTTGCCAATAGCGGCGCTCGACTTCTTGTTCGATGATGCGTATGCGCAGCATGTCGCGGAACAGTGCGCGCAAAAAAACCGGCGTATAGTTTTCGAGCTTGTCTTGCCAGCCATCGAAGCCGGTGCCTTGATAGGGATAGCGAATCATCAGCCTAAACCGTTCGGTTGATACATCACGATTTTGCTGCCCGACGTATCGAATTTAACCGGGACATAAATCAGCTCCTTAAGCTTTTCCCGGATGGCCGCATGCTGCTCGGGGCGCGCAAAAAACATCAAGAACCCGCCGCCGCCGGCTCCCAGCAACTTACCGCCCAACGCTCCCGCCGCCATCGCTGTTTCGTAGATCCGGTCGATTTCCGGCGTGGTCACTTTGTCCGACAGCTTGCGTTTGTATTGCCAATTCTCATCCAGTAATTTTCCAAAATCATCGAGATCATCATTTTCCCTAGCGAGAATGCTGAGCGCCTCATCCACCAGCGTGCGCATCATGCGCAATTCGGTCTTGCGATCTTTTAAGTTGTCCATTTTCGCCTTGGCCACATCCGAGGCATAGCGCGAAATACCGGTGAAGAACATCATCAAATGCGCTTCCAGCATTTCGCGCCGTTCCGGGCGCAAAATCACCGGGCTGACGTCGATCGTGCCATCTTGCCGAAACTCGATTTTGTTGAAACCGCCGTAGGCCGCCGACACTTGATCTTGAGAACCGACATTTTCCCGGATTAAATCTTGTTCGACGTGGATCGCATGCTGCGCCAGTTTTTCCTTGGTGACGTACAGGCCCTTCATCGCCATCAGCACGTTGATGAGCCCGACGGTGAAGGAAGAGCTCGATCCCAATCCGGAGCGAGCCGGCAAATCGCCGTCGTGGTGCACTTCCAGCCCGCGCACGCAATTCATCCACTGCAGCACAGCGCGCACCGCCGGATGCTCGATCTCGGAGAGTTCCATCACGTTTTCGATGCGCGAATAAACGATGCGGTATTTATGCTCGAAAAACGGCGGAAGATAGCGGCAGCTGATGTAGCAATATTTATCGATGGCGCTGGCCAGCACCGCTCCACCGTGCTCGCGATACCAAGCAGGGTAATCGGTACCCCCGCCGAAGAAAGAAATGCGGAATGGCG
This sequence comes from bacterium, assembly GCA_027438535.1. Taxonomy (GTDB): domain Bacteria; phylum Pseudomonadota; class Gammaproteobacteria; order Burkholderiales; family Thiobacteraceae; genus RBG-16-58-11. Next base: position 1,092 of record DAIAMA010000165.1, on the reverse strand, counting down.
TGCGGCTGATAATCATTAGGAATAGAGCTTCCGTTTGAGTTGAATCTGGGTCATTTGCTCGATGTGCCGCAATACCTCGGGCCCGAATTTACGCGCGACCAGGTCCAGATAGCGCGGGTTCTTGAAATAAGTCATGAAGGCTTGATCACGGAACTTGAGTACTTCGGCCGCGCTCAAGACATCGGTGCGCAGCGGCAAGGTTTCATAGCTGTGCTGAGAGTAGCCAATCCAAGATTCCGGCAAGGCCCAGCCATTTTCGATGGCCAGGGTGTAGAGTTTGGAACCGGGATAAGCCATGGCGCAATAGAAATTGGCGAATTCGCAATTGGCTTCGATCGCGAGATCCAGCGTCTCTTGCATCGACTCATGGGTGTCGTCGGGCAAGCCGAAAATGTAATTGCCGATGACGTTGATGCCCGCGTCTTGAATTTTACGCACTACTTGCAGAATCTCTTCCAAGCCGAAGCGGCCTTTCTCCACGCCGTCACGCACATGCTTGGAACCGGATTCGATGCCCAGTGCCAGCCAGCGGAAACCGGCGCGATTCAGCTTGTCCAGAAATTCGTCTTTCACCGTATCCACGCGCGCATAGGCCCAAATATTCAGATCGTAACCGCGCGCGATAATGTGATCGCAAATGCCCAGCACGTGATTCTTGTTCAACACGAACATTTCGTCCACGAACTTGATGTTTTTCACGCCGTACTGGTTCACCAAGATGTCGATTTCCTTGATCACCGTGTCCGGCGACCACATGCGGTAGGAGGCCTTGCCAAACGGCGCATTGATGCAGCAAAAAGTGCATTTGTAAGGGCAACCCAAGCTGGTGTGCAGCGATACATAAGGCGCGCGCGCGTGAATATGCTCGAAGCAGTGCCAGTTGTGCGCGCGGTATTTGTCCATGGGCAACAAATCCCACGCCACGCCGGGCATTTCCGTATCCAAGTTATCCATCAACTCGCCCGGCGGGTTGTGCATGATCACCTCTTGCACGCGATACCACAGGCTGGGGATGTCATTGAGCTTGGGTGTACTCGATACCTTCAATGCCTGCGCGGTGAGTAGAATAGTCTCCGGCCCTTCGCGGTCGCA
>DAIAMA010000164.1 GCA_027438535.1 bacterium | reverse complement strand
AAGACAGGGCTGGCAGCATGATGGGGTAATTAGGGGTAGCGAAAAAGAATCCAAAGCTGTTCCGGCCGGAATCGGCGGGGATAGTCCGCAATACGGGGCGCAACGCCCAGGCCGTCAAGCCACCGAACTAGCGTGCGAACCTTTTGACCGTACGTCCCCGCTATTCGGTCGGGGTATCCTTCATCGCGGGCGCCGGCTCGGCATTTTCCGCGGGTGGGGTGCCTGCTTTCAGCGCTTTGCGCTGCTGCAGTTTTTCTTCTTTTTTCTTTTTCTTGGCGAGGTCTTTCTGGCGTTTCTCGTATTGATAATTAGGCTGAGCCAATTTGCGATCCTCTTTAAGCTAGTGTGCGGTTACGAAAGATTGATTCGAAGGGCGGGGCACAATCCGCCGGCGCCCGTTCGTATCGGCGTAAGTCACATTATAGGGGCTTGCGCTACAAAACGCCCATGTGGCTGATCCCGGGCAATTTTAGCCTTTAAAAGCCTCTTTTGAGCCGAGATAATCCAGCTCCTCCGGCGTGCTGGGCCGGCCCAGGATCGCATTGCGATGGGGAAAGCGGCCGAAACGCCGCACAATCTCCCGGTGATGCCGGGCGAAGCGCGCGTTGTTTTCCAACCCCGCCGCCTCGAATAATTGCACGGCCAACTCTTGATCCGCCAGGTTTTCGCTATGCATCAGCGGCATATAGAGAAAGGCGACTTGCGCGCGATCGATCAATTTGTCATAGCCTTGGCCGAGCGCATGCTTGGCGACGGCGATACCTTTGTGCTCACTGGAAAAACTCTGCGCCGTCCCGCGAAACATATTCAAGGGAAACTGATCGAGAATAATGACCAAGGCCAAGCACCCCTCGGGGCTGGCAAGCCAGGCGTCCAGTTCGCCGCGTAATGCCGCCGCCCACACCGACTCGTATTGCGCCTTGATCGCGGCATCGAGTTGCGGCGTGGAAGCAAACCATTTCGGCTGCATCTCCTCTGCATACCAGAAATCGAGAATATCTTGCGGGGTGAGCATGGCGCCCTAACCCAATGCCGGAAACAAGCCCTTGAGCCCGGTCGCGATAAACTCGATGGCGATCGCGGCAAGGATCAGCCCCATGATGCGCGTGAAAATATTGATCCCGGTCTGGCTTACGTGCCGCGATATCCAGGGCACCAGTTGCAGCACCACCCACAGCAAGACGCCCACGATTAAAATATCCACGCTCATGATCGCGTAGTGGGCCACGCTCGAATTTTTATGCGCATAGAGTATCACCGTGCTGATGGCGCCCGGTCCGGCCAAGAGCGGCATCGCCAGCGGCACGACCGCGACGGACTCCTTCGAGGCGCTTTCGCGCGCTTCTTCCGCCGTATGCGATACCGCGCTGATTTTAGCCTGCAACATAGAGATGGCCATCAGCAAAATCAAAATACCGCCGCCCACGCTGAAAGAGTGGATGGTGATGCCAAAAAACCGCAACAGCAAATCCCCGAACAGCAGCGCCACGAAGAGAATGATCAGCACCGCCATGACGACGATTTTCGCGATTTGCTTGCGCTCCGCCGCAGGCGCGCCGGAAGTGAGCGCAACGAAAATCGGCACGGCGCCGAGCGGGTTGACGATAGCCAGCAGCCCGATCAGAAATTTGGTGTATTCGGTGTATTCGAGCATGGGGGCAAGCGACCGCGTAAATTAGATGGGGGTCACAGGGCTCATGGAGATTCAAAACATTCGGGCATGAGTCCACAAAGCAAGAATATTTGGTGCCGGGAGGGGGAATCGAACCCCCATGGTGTTGCCACCGCGGGATTTTGAGTCCCGTGCGTCTACCAATTCCGCCATCCCGGCTTGTTACTTGGTCTGCCGCGGGATTTTGGCTTCGGCCGCCCACGTTGTGGGCTTAACATTCGCTACGCGCATGTTAGCCTACGCCGAAACAAGGGGCTGCGCCCCGTGTTGTGAGTCCCGTGCGTCTACCAATTCCGCCATCCCGGCAAGAAGGCGGCATTATCCGCAGAAATCAGGTGTGCGGCAAGTTCGGCTATAATTCTCCCCCCTGTTACTTGCCGTGTTCGCGGCTTTTCATGAAGACTCAGGATTTCGATTTCCGTTTGCCGCAAGCGTTGATTGCGCAGTTCCCTCCGGAGCAGCGGCGCGCAAGCCGGCTATTGCACGTGGATGGGCGCACGGGCGCGCTGGCCGATGGTATGTTCAGCGTTTTCCCGGCATTCGTCGAACCCGGCGATGTGATGGTGTTTAACGATACCCGGGTGATCAAGGCGCGGCTGTTTGGTGTGAAAGAATCCGGCGGCCAGGTGGAAATGCTGCTGGAGCGGGTGTTGGACGAAAAACACGCGCTGGCGCAGATTCGCGCGAGTAAAGCGCCCAAGCCTGATTCGCGTATCGCGATGACAGCGGACGCCGCTTTCACCGTGCTGGAACGCGTGGGTGAGATGTACAAAGTGCGGCTGGAAGCGCAGACACCGCTGCTGGCGTGGCTGGACCGACATGGCAGCTTGCCGCTGCCGCCCTATATTTCGCGCCAGCCGAATCCGGTGGACGAAGCGCGCTATCAAACGGTTTATGCCAGCAAGCCCGGCGCGGTGGCGGCGCCGACCGCCGGCTTGCATTTCGACGAAGCGATGTTGAACGAGCTGCGCGCGCGCGGCGTGGGCATCGCTTATGTGACCTTGCATGTCGGCGCGGGTACTTTCCAGCCGGTGCGGGTGGACGATGTGCGCGAGCATCATATGCATAGCGAGTGGTATCACGTGCCGCAGGAGACGGTGGAAGCCGTCGCCCAGGCCAAAGCGCGGGGTGGGCGTGTGCTGGCGGTGGGTACCACCAGCTTGCGCGCGCTGGAGTCGGCGGCGGGCGGCGGTGGGCTGCGTGCGGGTTACGGCGATACCAATATTTTTATTATTCCCGGCTATCGTTTTCAAGTGGTGGAACGGCTGCTGACCAATTTCCATTTACCCAAATCCACGCTGTTCATGTTGGCCTGTGCGTTTGGCGGCATGGTGAATATGAAGCTCGCTTATCGCCACGCGGTGGAAGCAAGCTATCGCTTCTTCAGTTATGGCGATGCGATGTTGATCGAGCGCAACCAAGAATGAAATTCGAACTATTAGCGAGCGACGGCGCCGCACGGCGCACGCGCATCACGCTGGCGCACGGAACGCTCGACACGCCGGCTTTCATGCCGGTCGGCACTTATGGCACGGTGAAGGCGATGCGCCCGGCCGACCTCCGGGATATCGGCGCGCAAATCGTGCTCGGCAATACTTTCCATCTCTGGCTGCGGCCGGGGCTGGAAGTGATCGCGGCGCATGGCGGCCTGCATCGCTTCATGGGCTGGGACGGCCCGATTCTCACCGATTCCGGCGGGTTTCAAGTATTCAGCCTCAAGGAGTTGAGCAAGATCAGCGAGGAGGGCGTGAAGTTCCGTTCGCCGGTGAATGGCGATGCATGCTTCTTGTCGCCGGAGGAATCGATGCGCATTCAAGGAATATTGAATGCCGACATCGTGATGATCTTCGACGAATGCACGCCCTATCCGGCGGAATATGACGTTGCGCGCGATTCGATGCGACTCTCCCTGAGATGGGCTGCCCGCAGCAGGGCGGCGCACGAAGGCAATTCGAACGCGCTTTTCGGCATCATCCAGGGCGGAATGCATGAAGCGCTGCGAGACGAATCGCTGGAGGGCCTGATGGACATCGGTTTCGACGGCTATGCGATAGGCGGGCTCTCGGTTGGGGAACCCAAGAGCGACATGAAAAGGATACTCGCCCATACTGCCCCGCAAATGCCCGGGGAGCGT
>DAIAMA010000163.1 GCA_027438535.1 bacterium | reverse complement strand
GAGATTTGCCAGGTCGTCGGCGGAAAAAATTCGTTGCCTCGATCCCATTCGGTGGCGGCGAGTTCGGCGATCGCCGGGTTTTCAGTTCCGGCTGCAAATTGGCTGCATTGATCAGCAGATTGAGATCCATCATCACCAGCCAGCCTTGACCTTTCGCGTCTTCCACCAACGCGATGCGGCATGGCAAATAGGCGGCAAAATCCAGATTGTATTTCAACATTTGGCTCGCGGTCAGCGCATCGCAAAATTGATAGATGGTGGCGCGCGGCTCGGGCTTACCGGTAATCGCCTCGACTTGCTTGGACAGCGGCAATTCCGCAACCAGCTTCATATTAAGCGCATTGGCGCGGAGTTTCATCGACCCCGCGGCGTCATCGAGGCTGACGCCTTTGGCGAGGGGCATTTTCACCACCGTCTCGCCTAGCGTGTGTATGATCGCGCCCGCTTGTTTTGCGGGCTGGGCCGCCTGGTTTTTGGCCAGGGCTAAGGGGCTTGCCAGGACGAGCATCGCGGCCAGAGACAACAGGACGTTTCGTAACATGGGGTTTCTCCTCTTTCGGTTCAATCATGCCCACGGACATCAATAGGGCTTCCACTTGCTGCGGTTCCAAATCCAATGTTTGCCCGCGCTTCACGCGCGGCGGCAACAACACATTTCCATAACGCACGCGGATTAAGCGCGACACCATCAAGCCCACGGCTTGAAAAATGCGGCGCACTTCGCGTTTGTGACCTTCCTTCAATACTACGTGATACCAGTGGTTGGAGCCTTCGCCGCCGCGATCTTCGATAAAGTCGAACTTGGCAACCCCCTCCTCCAATTCGACGCCTTGCACTAAAGTTTGCATTTGTTCCCGGCTCAGCACACCCATCACGCGCACCGCGTACTCGCGTTCGATTTCGTAACTCGGATGCATCAGCCGATTGGCAAGATCGCCGGAGGTGGTAAACAGCAGCAAGCCGCCGCTGTTGATATCGAGCCGCCCCACCGCGATCCATTTCGCGCCGCGCAGGCGCGGCAATTGCAAAAAGACGCTGGGACGGCCTTGCGGATCGTCGCGCGAGACGATCTCGCCCTCCGGTTTATTGTAGAGCAGCACGCGCGGCAGGCGCGGCTTTCCGGTTTTCGATTCGAGCTTAAACCGGAACGGCTTTTTGTCTATCATGACCCGGTCGCGCAGTTCGATGCTTTGGCCGATCACCGCCGGTTCGCCATTGACCCAAATGCGGCCGGCGCGAATCCAATCCTCGATCTCGCGGCGCGATCCCAGGCCCGCCGCCGCTAGGAGCTTATGCAGACGCTCCGGCATTTTCAACAATCGTGGATTCGGGTACGGGAAGCAATTCGGGCGCGGGCATGGCGTCCATGATCAGCATTTGTTCATTGACGACGAATTGATCGAGCGAAGGCAGCTCCTGCAAGGAGCGCAAGTTCAGGTCGTCGAGAAATTGCTTGGTGGTGGCGTAAAGCGCGGGACGGCCCGGCACATCGCGATTGCCGATGACATCGATCCAGCCGCGCCCTTCCAGCGTCTTGAGAATATTCGGCGACACCGTCACGCCGCGGATATCCTCGATATCGCCGCGTGTCACCGGTTGCCGGTAGGCGATGATGGCGAGCGTTTCCAATACCGCGCGCGAATACTTGGGCGGCTTCTCCGGACTCAGGCGGTCGAGGTAGCTCTGATACTCGGGCCGCGCCTGAAAGCGCCAGCCGGACGCCACTTGCGTAAGCTCCACGCCGCGCCCGCTCCAATCGCTTTTGATGTCGTCCAGCACTTTGCGCAAATTGTCGTTATCGATTTCGGTGTCGAACAACTTGCCGAGCTGATGCAGCGACAGCGGCTCGTGGCTGACCAGCAGCGCGGTTTCCAGAATCAGTTTCACGTCACTCAGATGTTCGTCCATGGTCTTCACTCTCAAGGCGTTTGACGTAGATCGGGGCATACACTTCTTGCTGGGTGACTTCGATTAGCCGCTCTTTCGCCAACTCCAAAATCGCGAGGAAAGTCACCACCAGCTCGGGCACGCCCGCGGCCGGGTTGAATAATTCGATAAATTCCACGAAGCGGCCATGGGCCAGCGCGCGCAGCACGCGCGTCATATGTTCGCGCACCGATAGCTCATGGCGCGTGATGCGATGATGACGGGTGTTCTTGGCGCGCGCCACCAGCGCCTCCCAGGCCGACTGCAAATCCAGCACGCTCACCTGCGGCATGCGCACCTCGGCGACCCGCTCTAGGTATACCTGCACCAAGGTGATATCGCGCCCCACCTGCGGCTGCGCCTCCAGCTTGTGCGCGGCGTATTTCATTTGCTCGTATTCGAGCAGGCGCCGCACCAGCTGGGCGCGCGGATCTTCCTCGGGATGGTCTTCGGCCTTGGGCGGGCGTGGCAACAGCATGCGCGACTTGATCTCGGTCAGCATCGCCGCCATCACCAAATATTCCGCCGCCAATTCCAATTGCGTGTGGCGCAACAAATCCACATACACCATGTATTGGCGCGTCAACTCCGCCATGGGGATGTCGAGAATATCCAGATTGTGCTTGCGGATTAGATACAACAACAGATCGAGCGGGCCCTCGAAGGCATCGAGAATGACTTCCAGCGCATCGGGCGGAATATACAAATCCTGCGGCATTTGCAGGATAGGCTCGCCATAAACGCGCGCAAGGGGCTGGGCTTCGGCGAGAGTAGTAGCTGTCATAGGATGATTATCAACGCGGACTGGATAAATGCCCGATAGAAGGGGGGATTATAACCCAAGGGCGTAGCTATCGCTTAAGACTGATAGAACTGGCGGAGAGGGTGGGATTGTGCCGGACTCGCCTTACGGCGATCCCGTCATCTTTCGCCGCTCGCTGGCGGCGAAAGACCGCGTTTTACGCGTCCAAGCGAGCAGTGCTCGCTTAGTCAAACCCGGTGTGCTCTCTTTAACCACCCTCCCCGTCAAATAAAAAAGGAGCCGAGTGGCTCCTTCTTCATTTGGCGGAGAGGGTGTCCGCCACACTAAAATCCATAAGTATCCAGCCACCTCCAATCTGATCTATATAAATAGCTGATTTTATAGCATTTAATCAGCTTACCATCCAAACCCTTCCATTTCTGTCCATAATAATCTAGACTTCGTTTGTGGGTACAAGCGTGGGTTATCGGGGGTCGGATGGCAAGAGGGATTCAAAAGCTTTCTGCATTGAAAGTGGGCCGCATTAAGGCTCCCGGGTACTATTCTGATGGTGCTGGGCTGTGGCTTCAAACCACTGCCAGTGGGGCCAAGTCCTGGATCTTCCGCTTCATGCTCAACGGACGCGCCCGGGAAATGGGGCTCGGGCCACTTCATACGGTTGGCCTCGCCGATGCGCGTGTGAAAGCGGGCGACGCGCGCAAACTGCTACTCGAAGGGCTTGACCCAATCGAGGCACGAAATGCAGCGCAGCGCATGTCGAAACTTGCGGCGGCTAAAGCGATTACTTTTGACGATGCAGCTAAGGCGTACATCGCCGCCCATCGCGCCGGTTGGAAAAATGCCAAACACGTCGCGCAATGGGAAAGCACGGTCAAGACGTATGCCTCTCCCGTTTTTGGCGGGCTGCCGGTCTCCGATATCGATACCGGCATGGTGATGAAGTGTATAGAGCCGATATGGGCGACTAAGACCGAGACGGCGAGCCGTACACGCGGGCGCATTGAATCGATACTCGACTGGGCAACGGTACGCGGCTATCGCACTGGCGACAATCCGGCCAGCTGGAAAGGCCATCTTGACCATCTTCTTCCAGCGCGCGCTGACGTGCAGAAAGTCGAGCACCACCCCGCCCTGCCCTATTCTGAA
>DAIAMA010000162.1 GCA_027438535.1 bacterium | reverse complement strand
CCGCGTTAGCGACCCCGTATAGCCGCTTTGAGCGGCTCACAATTTAAAGCCCCCGGCTTTGCCGGGGGATACTTACTCCTTTGAGTAAATCCCCGAAATCGGCCGCGCTAGCCGCGCTGGAAAACAATAAGATGGAAAGAAATAGCGGCTTCATTGTCGGTTCCTTAGGGTTCTTCAATATGGAAATGGTGCATTAAGCGGTGTACGAGCGGAGCGAGTAAGACGCTGGCTGCGCCAATGAACACCAAGCCACTGAACAAAGCATAAAACGAGGCGAACAGCTTGCCGGCGACCGTGCGCAACGTATCCACTGGCCCCATGCCGCCGAGTATCATCGAGGCATTCAGCAAGGAATCGAGCCAGGACAGGTGCTCCGTGAAATGATAACCGGCGACACCGAGGCCCAGCGCCAGCACGACAATCACCGCCGATAGCAACGCGCTGCGCAGTACCCGCCGCAAAAAAGCGCGCGGCGGGATCAAGGGTTCGTGGCGTTTTTCGTACATGGCGCGCTTACTTTCCCTGCTTGGCGCTGGCTTGGGTCAGCAGCGGCTCGACCAAATCTTCCAGCCGCCCATAGTGTACCTGGCCGCGGACTTTGTGCCGCAAGTGCCCATCGCGGTCTATCACCATTGACATCGGCACTTGGCTGACGGGGCCTAAGGCGCGCTGCATCTCGGCATTGGCCATGGCGACGGGAAAGGTATAGCCGTGCTCGCGAACGTATTGCGCCGCCTTGGCCGGATCGTCGTCGAGGCTTAAGGCCAGCACTTCAAAGCCACGGGCTTGGTAATCCTTATAGAATTGCTCGATCGCCGGCATTTCCTTGAGGCAGTAAGGGCACCAGGTAGCCCAAAAATTCACCAGCACCACCTTGCCGCGCAGGTTTGCGAGCGCGCCCATGCGGCCATCGAGCGTGGTAAAAGGCAGATTGGGTAGCGGTTCGTTCACGTCCGATACGAACGCCGGCGGGCGGAACCAAATGTACGCTATCAGCCCGATAAGCAGGTAGGTGACCAGGTTGTTCTTGAAATGCTTCTTGATGCGTTCGGTAGGATTCATGGATACTCTTGCGTAATTAAGCGGATGCCGGAGAAGTGACATGCTTTGGATCAAATCGTTTCATATCATTTTCATGGTTACCTGGTTCGCCGGGCTATTTTATCTGCCGCGGCTGTTTGTCTATCATGCCATGAGCGAAGACGCGGCGAGTATTGCGCGCTTCAAAATCATGGAGCGCAAGCTGTTCTACGGCATTATGACACCGGGCGGGATAATAACGATCGCGCTCGGACTTTGGCTGTGGCTGGGTTATGGCATCAGCGGCGGCTGGCTGATGGCGAAACTGGCGCTGGTCGCGGCCCTGGTCGTTTATCATCTCTATTGCGGGAAATTGCTGTTGGATTTTAAGCATGACCGGAATACGCATAGTCATGTGTGGTATCGCTGGTTCAATGAATTTCCGGTGCTGATCTTGATCGCCGTGGTTATCTTGGTCGTCGTCAAACCGTTTTAAAACGTAGCGCCGGTATTCTTGCCGGCAAACTCCGCTCTCGATAGGAAGAATCATGAATCAATTTTTCGCCACCTGCCCGCGCGGGCTGGAAGCCGTGCTGGCGCAAGAGATCGCCGCGCTCGGCGCGCATCCAGTCAAGGCCACCGATGGCGGCGTGAGCTTCGGCGGGCCGATGGCGCTATGCTATAGCGTCAACCTGGGAAGCCGCGTCGCGAGCCGTGTGCTGTGGCAAATCGACAGCGCGCCGTATCGCATCGAAGAAGATGTGTACCAGCGCACCCGCGGCTTGCCGTGGGAAAACTGGTTCACGCCGCATGAAACCATCGCGGTCAAAGTCACCGCTCAGCGTTGCGCGCTGAAGAGCCTGGAATTCATCACATTGCGCATCAAAGACGCGGTGTGCGACCATTTCCGCGATCTCACCGGCATCCGTCCCAGCGTCGATACGCGCTTGCCGGATGTGCGCATCCATTGCTATTTCGACGCGCAGCAATTCACGCTTTACCTCGATACGTCTGGCGAAACGCTGTTCAAGCGCGGTTACCGGCAATTTACCGGCGAAGCACCGCTGCGCGAAAATCTTGCCGCCGGCATCCTCAAGCTCAGCGGCTGGGAGCCGGGCATGCCGCTGCTCGATCCCATGTGCGGCAGCGGTACTTTCATCCTGGAAGCGGCGTTGATGGCCTTGCACATCCCGCCCGGTATCAATCGGCCTTTCGGTTTCGAGCGCCTCAAAAATTTCGAACGCGGGGCGTGGGAGCAGATGCGCGCCGAAGCCGCGGCCAAGCCTTTACCGGCCACCGCGCTGCCCATCCATGGCAGCGATCACGATAAATGGGCGGTGATGGATGCGCGCAAAAACCTGGAGAATGCCGGATTGACCGGCGTAGCCACGGTGGAGGAAAAAGATATTCTCGATATGACCGCGCCCGCGCCAAGCGGCGTGCTGGTAATGAACCCGCCCTACGGCGAGCGCATCGGCGAGGCGGATGAATTGGCCGAGCTCTATCCCAAGCTGGGCAGCGTGTTGAAGCAACGTTTCGCGGGCTGGAAAGTCGGCATCATCACCGCCGACACGCGGCTGCCCAAGCTGATGCGGCTCAAGCCCTCGCGCAAGATTCCGCTCTTCAATGGGCCGATCGAGTGCCGCTTGTATTTATTCGAAATGGTGGCGGGGTCGAATCGGGCTTGAGGGGCCGGCTGGGCGAGGAGGGGAAGTCCGTAGAAAAGGTAAGGGGCGCGGGAAATAGCACGGAATTCGGCTGAAAGCGCCATGGTGCTGGACATGGTCCGGCAATTGATGTACATTATCGCGTACATATTCGGAGCCCCGCCATGGATGCGATAACCTACACCACCGTTAGGGCAAACCTCGCCAGCGCAATGGACAAGGTTTGCAACGACCACGAAGCCCTCATCATCACTCGCAACGGAGAGCAATCCGTTGTAATGCTCTCGCTCGAGGACTACAAGGCACTCGAGGAAACGGCCTATCTTCTGCGCACGCCCGCCAACGCCAAGCGCCTTCTCGCGGCAGTCGGACAGCTGAACGCCGGCAAAGGTGTGCAGCGGAAGCTGGCTAAGTGAAGCTGGTCTTCTCAGACGAAGCATGGGAAGACTATCTCTATTGGCAGAAACAAGACAAGCGCATGGTCGAGCGGATCAACAAGCTGATTCGTGAGACGCAGCGCGAACCTTTCGCGGGTGTAGGCAAGCCCGAACCACTCAAACACGCCCTTTCGGGCTTCTGGTCACGCCGCATAACAGACGAGCATCGCATGGTGTATCGCGTCGACGGTGACTCCCTCCAGATCGCTCAGCTGCGCTTCCATTACTGAGCCGCCCGCAGAGCTAAGCCGCGAGCGCACAAATTGGGGGGCGGTTTCAATGCGGATAGATGCAGGTGGCATTGGGCAAAACCACGAAAAAATAGGGGTCACACAAAAATAGGAGTCCACAAAAATACAAAAATATAGGCCACATCTTGTATTATGATATTCCCTCCTCGGCCTTGATAATGCGGCTGATCGTCGCATAGTGCAACCCCACTTCGCGCCCGATCTCCGCCAGCGTATAAGCGTGCTCCAGGTACGCACGCGCCATAGCTTGATTGCGCGCCGCCTTGGAATCCGCGCCAGCCAATAGGCGCTTAAGAGAAGGCCGGTGCAGCCGGCGTTGCCGTTTGGGAATCTCCGCTACGGTTTCGCTGGCTTTGAGCCGGGGCGCTATTTTCTCGACGAAGGGTTCGCTGCCGAGCAATACCTGGCCTTTTAAATTCCCCCAGGGGGAGACCCCGCCAATCCCGGCGTGCACGAATGCCGCGTAACGCCGGCGTGCTACC
>DAIAMA010000161.1 GCA_027438535.1 bacterium | reverse complement strand
ACGGGGCTGGGACTGTCGATCGTGAAGCATGTGCTGACGCGGCATCAGTCGCGCTTGGAAATCGCCAGCCAAGTCGGGAAAGGCAGCACGTTTAGCGCGATCTTTCCCGCGACGCGTCTGGTGCAAACCGCGGCGGTGGCGTGATTATTTGATGCCGAAGCTCACGCGCTCGAAATCCGCGCCGCGTTCGAGCGTTTCGGCAAGGCGCACATTCAATGTGTCGTCAATGTGCAGTTCGAGTTGCTTATTGGGGCCGAACCAGCCGTGCGGCAGCACCAGCGTGGCGGGTTCCTTGAGCGCGGGGATCTCCGGCAGCAGAAACGCCTGCAAAAACTTGTTTTGCAGCGAAGGAATGAGCACCGGCGCGCGTATCCCTACCGCCATCGGGATGCCAGGGAAAATGCGAACGCCGATGTTCAGGTCGCCGTTCGCGTCGAAGCGCAGCCAGCGTATCATGCCGATAGCGAAATGCTTGGCTTGCGGATGGCGGATCGCGACCAGTTGATTCAAGCTCACTCGCGCCGCGTGCAAGCCATCGGCGGCGAGTTTGAACCCCAGCGCCGATTCGTCCTGAATATGCCAATTTTCCGCCGCAAAACCGGCTTGCGAAGCATGCAGTTTTTTCGTTTGGCTGGATATCTGCCCGAACATTTTAAAATCTTGCGCTTCGCGCCAACCGATGTCCGGGCGCTCGCGTTCACCCGGTTGGCGGAACGGCTTGCCGCCGTTGCAGAAAAAGTGAATCGCCGGGAAGCCGAAAGCGACTTGCGCGTTTTCGCCGTCCACGCGTCGCTCGTAGGCGCGGTGTTGCGGCGGCTCACACCATTGCTGATAAAGCTGCAGCAGCATGGCTTCGCACGCCGGCTGCCGGCAATCCTCGCCCACATCCAATTCGCCGGGGGCGCCGCCCTTGCGCAAATGCTTGATGCGCTTCACCAGCGTTGCGGTAAGCGACGTAATGTCCAAATAACGTATTGCCGCATTGGCCTCGATGGGCGCGCCATGCTGGATGCCGGCGGGACGGTTTAAGTCGACGGACAATGGTGGTAATTTCGACTCGGTATGCGCCAGTGCGCCGGGTGTTTTGACGATATTGACCCGCGCCGCCCATTTGTTGAGCCAGCGGTCGACCTGGTCGAGTTGTTTGGCGCCGAGATGAAACGGATCCGCCAAATCCGTCAGCAGCACTTGTATATAGGCGGCCTCGGGACTGGCGCCCGCCACCATGCGGTTGAGGGAATCCTTCACCACGACTTTCCCCTGCCCCAATTCTTCGGTGCTGGTGTAAGTCTTGTGCAGCTGCTTCCACAGTGTCTCCGGCACGCTTTGATAGAGGCGCTGGTATTCCAGCATCTGCTGCCCGGTCAGGACAATAATCCGCTGCAATATCGTCGGCACGAAGCTGGCCAAGGCTTGATCGTTGTCCAGATAGTTTTGCAGGCAGATTTGGTAGCCCTGCGTAAAGCCTTGCCATAAGGCGAGCGCTTTTTTCCACCAGCTGGTTTCGTTGGCATCCAAGGGCACGGGCTTGCCGATATATTTCTTGGCCACTTCGCTTTGCACGTATTGAATCGATTCGCGCAATTGTTCGAGGATGCGCAAGCGTTCGACGCCGGATAAGGCGGAAGTGTGATTGAGCAGATCGAGCTGAAGCTGGAGTTCGGTATGCGCGGCGGGCGCATTGGTGAGCGGCAAAGCGGCGAGCCACTGCTGACAGGATTTGGCGTCCGAGATGGTGGGGCGTTGCGCGCCGCGAATGGATGGCTGGTCAATCGAAAGCATGACACCCTGCCGATGGCTAATTATCGTTAATCGTATGAGGTTTGGAGCAACTCATCAAGTGCAATCCGAAGTGTACCCGAGTCCGGTGCCATTCGTCTGCTGCCCGCACGTACCGGGGCGGCCCAAATAGGCTGGGGGAAGTGCGCATCGTCGGCAAAACGCGGAATGATATGCCAATGCACGTGGGGTACAGCGTTACCCAAGCTGGCGAGGTTGATCTTATCCGGGCGCATTAACCGGGTAAGCGCTTGCTCTACCGCGAACACCACCTGCATCAACTGCTGGCGCTCGGCGGGGGGCAGATCGGACAGCTCTTTTACATGCCGGTTCAGGATGACCCGGCAAAATCCGGGGTAATTGGCGTCATGCACCCGCACCACGCGGCACAGCGCGTTTTGCCATAGCACTTCACCGCCGGGGGTATCGCACAATTCGCACATTTATAACAGCACGCGCTCGATGCCGCCCTGATTGACGCGGGCGATATAGTCCTCCATCCACGCTTCGCCCAACAGGCGCCGCGCCAGTTCGACCACGATATAGTCGGCCGCGACACCGGTGTCGTCGCTATAGCGCGCCAGGCCTTGCAGGCAAGAGGGGCAGGAGGTGAGGGTTTTGACTTGGACGCCGGGCGCGGCGGCGTGGATTTTGGCTACGTCCATTTCCAGTTCTTCCAGCTTGCGGAAGCGGATTTGAGTGGAAATGTCGGGGCGTGACACCGCCAGGGTGCCGGCCTCGCCGCAACAGCGGTCGGTGAGCGCTACCTTGCTGCCCATCAGCGTGCTAGTCACTTTGAGAGGATTATGTTGTTTCATCGGCGTGTGGCAGGGGTCGTGATAGAGATATTTCACGCCCGGCACATCGTCCAGCGCCACGCCTTTTTCCATCAGGTATTCGTGGATGTCGAGCAGGCGGCAGCCGGGGAAGATTTTCTCGAACTGATATTTTTGCAACTGATCCATGCAGGTGCCGCAGGAAACCAGCACGGTTTTGATATCGAGATAGTTGAGCGTGTTCGCCACGCGATGGAACAATACTTGGTTGGTGGAGCTGATCTGCTGGCCCTTGTCCTGATTGCCGGCCGCGGTCTGCGGATAACCGCAGCACAAATAACCCGGCGGCAGTACCGTGATCGCGCCCACGTGATACAGCATGGCTTGGGTGGCGAGCCCGACTTGCGAGAATAGGCGCTCCGAACCGCAGCCGGGGAAATAAAACACCGCATCGGCATCCTCGGCGGATTTTTGCGGATCGCGGATCACCGGCACCGTGCTTGCATCCTCCAAACCCAAGAGCGCGCGCGACGTTCTTTTCGGCAGCCCCCCCGGCATCGGCTTGTTGACGAAGTGAATCACTTGCGCCGTGATCTTGGCCGGGCCGTGGGTCGCGGGCGGGTGGGTGGCTTGCGTGCGCAGCAAGCCGAAATGCTTGGCTATGCCATAGCCTAAACGCTGGGCTTGGTAGCCCCATTCGATCATGACTTTACGCGTG
This sequence comes from bacterium, assembly GCA_027438535.1. Lineage (GTDB taxonomy): Bacteria > Pseudomonadota > Gammaproteobacteria > Burkholderiales > Thiobacteraceae > RBG-16-58-11. The sequence continues at coordinate 611 of DAIAMA010000161.1, read as the reverse complement.
AATTTGATCACACCGGCATCGGTGCTGTTGAGAAACAGCATGGAGAGCGCGCTGCCGGGATTGAATTTCTTCTGCCCGCGTTCGCGCAAAAAATTGCGCATGGCAATCGATACATCGCCGAAATCGATATCCACCGGGCACGGGTTCAGGCACTTGTGGCAGATCGTGCAGTGATCGGCCACGTCGTTGAATTCGTCGAAATGCTTGAGCGAAATACCGCGCCGGGTTTGCTCTTCGTACAAGAAGGCTTCGATCAGCAAGCTGGTGCCAAGCACTTTGTTGCGCGGGCTGTACAGCAAATTCGCGCGCGGAATATGCGTGTTGCACACCGGTTTGCATTTACCGCAGCGCAGGCAGTCCTTGATCGAGTCGGCGATTTCGCCGATCTCCGATTGTTCCATGATCAGCGATTCCACTTCCAGCAAATTGAAGCTGGGCGTGTAGGCGTTATGCAGATCGGCGCCGGGCAAGAGCTTGCCTTGATTGAAATGGCCATGCGGATCGATCTTGCGTTTGTAGGCGGCGAAGGGTTCGATCTCGGCGGACGAAAGAAATTGCAGTTTGGTGATACCGATGCCGTGCTCGCCCGAGATCACGCCGCCGAGCTGGGT
>DAIAMA010000160.1 GCA_027438535.1 bacterium | reverse complement strand
GTGTGTATCTGCTGGTTTCGCTGATCTTCCTCATGCCGCGACGGTTGCTGAATGTCGCGTCCGGTGTGGCCGAGCGCAACGCGCGCCATCATCCCCACCGTCATAATGCCGATGCCGCCGACGGCAAATGCATGGATCGCCAAGAACGGGGAGAGCCCCAGCACCGGCGTCAGCGCCTTGAGCAAAAATCCGAAAGTAGCGCAGCCATACCCCGCGAACAATACCCACAGCAAGGGTTTGCGCCAAATTCCTTGCGTGTGCCAGTCCATCAAGCGGATGGCGTGGATCACAAATAATAGCGCCGCAAGCCAAGCGGCAACCGCGACATTGCGCCAAAATACATCGGCGATCCAGAACAGCAAGAACCCGTAGAGACTGGCATGATCGATCCACGCCCGGTTTTTCAATTGCACCGGGTAGCCGACGCCGCGCTCGATGAAAAACGGCAGCACGCGCCGCGCCATGAGGAAGATCAGCGAAACCAGCAGATACACACCGGAATACAATCCCCATGCGATGCCTTGTTCGAGCACGCCCATCACACCTAGATAAAACAAGCCGTTCGCCAAAAACAGCAATGTCACTTTAGAGATGACGCTGATTTGTTGTTTTTGCTTCGCGCGCACGACCGGCCAGGCAATCGCGGCTATCAGCGATACGTTAAATAAGCCATCCAGCAGCGCCATCGGCAGCACATGATCCGGCATCACGATTCCGGCCAAGCGCGCCGCGAGCCATAGCAAGGCCAGCGCCGCGAGCGGCCAACCATGCAGCGTGGGCATGTTCGTCCAATTGCGCACCGCGGTGAGCAAAAATCCCGCCACCACCGCCATGCCATAACCGAAAATCATTTCATGCGCATGCCAGTACACCGGCGCGAACGGCAAACGCGGCGCGGACCAGCCGTAAACGAATATGCCGCCCCACCACAAAATCGCCAGGAAAGAAAACAGCGCGCCGAGCAGAAAAAACGGACGGAAGCCCAGATTAAAGAGAGCGAAGCCGCTTGGCAGCCGGCTTGCATTTTGAATCGAAAGTAATTGCTCAGCCATGGTTGCCCCTAAAAGCCATTATCGCGCAAAGTGCACGGAACACCGTTTGATCTAGATCAAGCCCCGGCTCCAGGATAAAAGTATGGGCAAAGAATCATCGGCGCATCAAACCTTCGCGCTTACCCATTCCGCCACGCTCGCCAATGCCTTGGGCAAATTATCCGGCAAGGTGCCGCCCGCTTGTGCCATATCCGGCCGGCCGCCGCCTTTGCCGCCGCACTGGATAGCGACGTGGTTCACCAGCTCGCCCGCTTTCACTTTGGCGGTGAGGTCGGCGGTGACGCCGGCAATCAGCGTCACTTTACCGCCTTCGCGCGAAGCGAGCACGATGGCGGCGGAGCCAAGTTTGTCTTTGAGCTTATCCAGCGTCTCGCGCAGCGCTTTGGCATCCGCGCCGTCGATCTCGGCGGCGAGGACTTTCGCGCCGTTGACATCAACCGCACTGGCGCTAAGATCGTCGCCTTGCGCGGCGGCGAGCTTGGATTTTAAGCGCATGAGCTCTTTTTCCAGGCTCTTCACGTTGTCCAGCACTTGGGCGATTTTTTGATTGATCTCTTGCGGCTGGGCTTTCAGCGCGCCCGCCGCGTCGAGCAGGGTCTGTTGCTGGCGCTGGATATAATCGAGCGCGCCATCGCCGGTGACCGCTTCGATGCGGCGTATACCGGCCGCGACGCCGCCTTCGGATACCACTTTGAATAGGCCAATATCCCCGCTGCGTTTAACGTGCGTGCCGCCGCACAACTCGGTGGAAAAATCTCCCATGCCGATCACGCGCACTTCATCGCCGTATTTTTCTCCGAACAGCGCCATGGCCCCGTGCTTGATCGCCTGGTCGTATTTCATGCGCCGCACTTCCACCGCGTGATTGGCGCGGATTGCTTGGTTCACCAGCGTTTCGATTTGCTGGATTTCTTCCGCCGTCACCGGCTGCGGGTGCGAGAAGTCGAAGCGCGTGCGTTGCGCGTCGACCAGCGAGCCTTTTTGCGTGACATGATTGCCCAGCACTTTGCGCAGCGCGGCGTGTAGCAGGTGCGTCGCGGAATGGTTCCACGCCGCGCGCTGGCGCGCGACCGGATCGACGTGCGCCTCTACATCGTCGCCCACCGATAGCTTGCCGATTTTCAGCACGCCTTTGTGGCCGAATACCTCGGCTTGGATTTTCTGGGTATCGTTTACTTGGAACGTGCCGTCGGCGGAATTCAGTTCGCCGCGATCGCCTACCTGCCCGCCGGATTCGGCGTAGAAGGGCGTGCGGTCCAACACCACCACTGCTTCATCGCCGGCCTGAATCGATGAGACCTGCGCCCCTTCTTTATACAGCGCCAAGACACGCCCGGAAAAATCCAGGGCATCGTAGCCGTGGAATTCGGTGGCCTGGCCCTCGAATTTCACGCTCGCGCCGATTTGGAATTTGGAAGCCGCGCGCGCCCGTTCGCGCTGCATCTGCATCGCATGTTCGAAGCCAGCAAAATCCACATTGAAACCCCGTTCGCGCGCCACGTCGGCGGTAAGATCGAGCGGGAAGCCGAAGGTGTCATACAAACGGAACACGGTTTCGCCATCGAGAATGCGATCGCCGCCGCTGCCGCGCATTGCGCCATCGAGCACGCCCATGCCATGCTCCAGGGTCTCGGCGAATTTTTCTTCTTCTTGCTTGAGCACGCTCGCGACGCGCGCTTTAGCCGCCACCAGCTCGGGGTAAGCCTCCCCCATGACCTTGGCCAAATCCTCCACCAGCAGATGAAAGAAGGGTTGCTTTTGCTCCAGCTTATAACCGTGGCGCAGCGCACGGCGGATAATGCGGCGCAGTACATAGCCGCGGCCTTCGTTGCTCGGAATCACGCCATCCACGATCAGGAAGGAACAGGCGCGAATATGATCCGCGATGACTTTAAGCGAATTGTTTTTGAGGTCTTTGGCACCGGTGACTCTGGCCGCCGCGTGAATTAAATCCTGAAACAGATCGATGTCATAATTACTGTGCACATGCTGCATCACGGCGGAAATGCGTTCCAGCCCCATACCGGTATCGACCGAGGGCTTGGGCAAGGAATGCATCACGCCGTTCTCATCGCGATTGAACTGCATGAACACCAGGTTCCAAATCTCGATGTAACGATCGCCATCTTCTTCCGGCGTACCCGGCGGACCGCCCGCGACGCTCGGGCCGTGGTCGTAAAAAATCTCCGTGCACGGACCGCACGGGCCGGTATCGCCCATGGCCCAGAAGTTGTCCGATTGATATTGTCCGGCACCAGGCTTGTCGCCGATGCGCGTTAACCGCTCCGGCGGCACGCCGATTTCGTTAAGCCAAATATCGGCGGCTTCGTCGTCCTCGTGATACACCGTGACCCAGAGCTTCTCGGCCGGGATTTTCATTTCCACCGTGAGGAATTCCCACGCATATTGAATCGCGTTGCGCTTGAAGTAATCGCCGAAGCTGAAGTTGCCCAGCATCTCGAAAAAAGTATGGTGGCGCGCGGTATAGCCGACGTTTTCCAAATCGTTGTGCTTGCCGCCGGCCCTGACGCAGCGCTGCGAGCTGGTGGCACGCACATAAGGCCGGGTTTCGCGGCCGAGAAATACATCCTTGAATTGCACCATGCCGGCGTTGGTAAACAATAGCGTCGGATCGTTGCCCGGCACCAAGGGGCTGGAGGCGACGATGGTGTGGCCCTTGGACTCGAAATAGGAGAGAAAACGTTTGCGAATTTCACTGGATTTCATGGTTAGTCTCTAGTTACGCCGCGTTTTGGTCAAAAGGTTTTTCATCTTGGTTCTGTCCGGCAGGCGGTAAAAATCAAAATCGGAATCGAACGTAATGATATCGCGGATACCGGTTTGCATGGAAAGCATGATCAGCGAGGCATCGGCG
>DAIAMA010000015.1 GCA_027438535.1 bacterium | reverse complement strand
AGCCCTGCAACACACTTTGTTGATAATTGGCGGCGGCCGCGTCGAAGCTCGCCTGTGCCGAATCGCGCCCGGCATGCAGCCCGGCGTTGAACAAGGGCTGCGCTACCTGGCCGACTAGATTCCAGATCATCGAACCGGGTCCGAACAAGCTGGAAGCCGCCAGCGCTTGCGTACCCAGCATGGCGGACAGATTGATTTGCGGATAGCTTTTTGAAATGGCCACGCCGTATTCCGCGTTGGCCGCGCGCAGCAGTGCTTCCGAAGCTTGAATATCCGGCCGCTGACGCACCAGCTCGGAAGGTACGAGCAAGGGGATATCCGCCGGCAGCGTGAAATCGCTCAGGCTGAATTGCGGAATTTTGGCCGAGCCCGGCGCTTCGCCCATCAACACGGCGAGCAGATGGTTGGTTTGCTGCAACTGATTACGCAAGGGTGGCAGACTGGCGCGCGTTTGCTCCAGCTGGGTTTGCAGCGACAGCTCATCGCCGCGCGCGATCGCGCCGAGCTGAAAGCGTTTGTGCGCGATATCCACCTGCGACTGCTGCGCGGCCAGAATGGCTTCGGTAGCGCTGATTTGCGCCGCGTATTGCGCTTGCGCCATGGCGGCGGTAGCGATGTTGGCCGCCAGTGTCTGGCGCGCGCCCTCGAGTTGAAAATGCTGATAATCCGCCTGCGCGGCCAAGGCCTCCAGCGCACGCCGGTTACCGCCAAAGAGATCGAGGTTATAGCTTACTTTGACCCCGGCATTGTAGAGATAGAAGATACGCTCACCGCCGGACTGGCCAAAATTCGCGTTATTGATGCGCTGGCGCTGCGCGCCCAGATTGGCATCCAGCTGGGGATACAGGCTGGAACCGGCCTGTGCGGCATAGGACTGCTGCGCCTGGCGCAAGGTTGCTTGCGCCGCTGCCAGCGTGGGGCTGGCCCGCAGACCCTGATCGATCAAGGCATTCAACTTGGATGAACCAAAGTTTTCCCACCAGCGCGCGGGCACGCCTTGCCCCGGCACGAAACGCTGACCATTGCCCAGCGGCATGTCCGCTGTCGCGGCTGTCTGTTGCGGTAGGCTTTGCGCCGTGTAGCCCGCCACCGCCGGTGGCGCGGGCTGTTTGAAATCCGGGCCGACCGTGGTGCAGCCGGCCAGCGCCAGCGCTGCCAGCACCCAGAGACGGGCCGGCGCGGCAGAAAAACGATTTACAATAGTTGGCCGACACAACATAGCGGAGACTTTCGGATTTAATTGAATGAACCGGCAAGCGCCATCGTAAAGCTGAGCTGCATTTCTATCCTTTTACGTAACCCATCGCTTCAACGATGCGACCGTCACTGACTCTCATTAGATTGAGACCACGAATGGATTGAGCGTCGTCTTCGCCCCAGCAATAGCGCCATCTGATTAACGACCCGCTCACCGACGACAAATACCTCTTCACGTACGAACCAAGTACCTGCCGAGGTCGCAAGGCCTTGCCAATTCGCTAGGCATGCTGCCTTTCCAACGAGATGGGCACCATTAGGAGCAGGGTTGGTATTCTCAATAACGCAATCATCCGCGACGAGGTTTTCCATGGCTCCTGGATCGTGACGGTCAAACGCCTCGTGAAATTTTCGGATGACCTCTTTTGTTGTAATCGCCGCGCCATTCGCTGGGCCAAGGATAGTGATCTGATCCGGGGTGAGAGATGGATATTTCATAAGTTTTCCTCAAGTAGAGAATTGCTGAGGATACCAACCTTCTACTGACACCGTCATGTCAGCAGAATGAGATGCCCAACTTGATGAGGTGGCGGTGGCCTCGATACCGATACTGGCGAATTGCGATCTATTCAGTAAACTCGATCATATTGTGGAATTATCTTTCTTGCAAGATAATGTTATCGCTCTAATTTACGGCTAATTGAAACTGCATGATGCCAGACGACATCACCGATCCGCTCGCCATGCATTGTAAGTACTGGTCAAGTACTTACGATGATGCGTTAACACCGCTGATGATTACCTTGCTTCGCGTATACGCCGCCAAAACCGCGCGCTCCAACGCCATCTTCAGCCGCCATGGTCTGTGCCAGGCTGAATTCGACGTGCTGGCCAGCTTGCGCCGCACCGCGCCACCCCATACCTTGACACCATCCGACGTGCAGCGTTCGGTCATCATCACCTCGGGCGGGCTGACTAAAATTTTACGGCAGCTGGAAATGCGGGGATTAGTGACGCGCTCAACCGATATATCGGATCGCCGCATCAAACCCATCCACCTCAGTCCATCTGCTTTGCCGATAATAGAGCAAACTATGCAAGAGTTGATTGCCGACGCCTGTAGCTGGGTCAAAAGCGCGCTATCCGAGGCCGAAATGAGGCAGGTCACCGCCTTGCTGGGCAAGCTATTGATCCCGCCCGCCTAGTCTCCTGACAAAGTAGGTTGCGTGAGTTGGCGGCTTACAGCCCCAGCCGCTGCCAAATGGTCGAACTCGGTCCCGCTTGATTCAGGGTGTAGAAATGCAGGCCCGGCGCGCCGCCTTGCAATAGCCGGTCACACAGATCGGTGACCACATCCAATCCGAACGCGCGTATCGAATCCAAATCATCGCCGTAGGCTTCCAGCCGCTTACGTATCCAGCGCGGAATTTCTGCGCCGCAGGCGTCGGAGAAGCGCGAGATCTGCGCGCAGTTGGTGATGGGCATGATGCCCGGCACGATCGGGAGCGTGACATGCATTGCCGCGCAATCGTCCACGAACCGGAAGTAAGCATCCGCATTGTAGAAGTATTGGGTGATGGCGGCATTCGCGCCAGCCTCCGTTTTTCGTTTGAAATTGGCGAGGTCCTCTTGCGCATTTTTCGCTTGCGGGTGGATTTCCGGATAGGCCGCGACTTCGATCTGAAACCAATCGCCGGTTTGCGCGCGGATGAACGCCACCAATTCGTTCGCATAGCGAAACTCGCCGGGATCGGCCATGCCGGAAGGCAAGTCGCCTCGGAGCGCGACGATATGGCGGATGCCGTGCGCTTTAAAGGTTTCGAGCGTTTTTTGAATCGATTCCTTGGTCGAGCCGATGCATGAGAGATGCGGCGCGGCCGCGGAGCCCGAGGCTTGAATCTCCATCACCGTTTCCAGCGTGCGGTCGCGCGTCGAACCGCCCGCGCCGAAAGTCACCGAGAAAAACTTAGGCTTGAGTTGCGCGAGCTGTTGCCGCGTGGCGCGTAGCTTCTCCATGCCCTCGGGCGTTTTAGGCGGAAAGAATTCAAAACTGAAGGTGCGCTTATCGGCCATTTTTTCTCACCACGGAGGACACGGAGTACGCGGAGTTTCACGGAGCAAATATTTTGCTTTTACTCCGTGTCCTCTGCGTACTCCGTGGTTCAAGATTTTAATAACGATAATGGTTCGGCTTATACGGGCCGTTTTTCGGCACGCCGATGTAAGCGGCTTGCGTGTCGGAAAGCTCGGTGAGGTGCGCGCCGATTTTCTTCAAGTGCAGGCGCGCCACTTTTTCGTCCAGATGCTTGGGCAGCACGTACACGCCGACCGGATAATCGGCGGTGCGGTTGAATAGCTCGATCTGCGCGATGGTCTGGTTGGAGAAAGAAGCCGACATCACGAAGCTCGGATGTCCCGTGGCGCAGCCCAAGTTCACCAAGCGGCCCTTGGCGAGCACGATGATGCGCTTACCATCGGGAAAAATGATGTGATCGACCTGCGGCTTGATCTCGTCCCATTGGTATTTTTCCACCGAGGCGATGTCGATCTCGGAATCGAAGTGGCCGATGTTGCAGACGATGGCTTGATCCTTCATCTTGAGCATGTGGTCGTGGTTGATGACGTGCACATTGCCGGTGGCGGTGACGAAAATATCGCCCTTGTCACAGGCCTCGTCCATGGTCATCACGCGGTAGCCTTCCATTGCCGCTTGCAGCGCGCAGATCGGATCGATTTCCGTGACCCACACCGTGGCGCCCATGCCGCGGAAGGCTTGCGCGCAGCCTTTACCCACGTCGCCATAGCCCAGCACCACGCAAATCTTGCCGGCGATCATCACGTCGGTGGCGCGCTTGATGCCGTCGAGCAGCGATTCGCGGCAGCCGTAGAGATTATCGAACTTGGATTTGGTGACGGAATCGTTGACGTTAATCGCCGGGAATTTGAGCCGGCCCTCTTCGAACATTTGATACAAACGATGCACGCCGGTGGTGGTTTCTTCGGTCACGCCCTTGATATGGCCGATGCGCGCCGAGTACCAGCCGGGCTGAGTTTCCAAACGCTTTTTAATGGCCGCGAACAACACACGCTCTTCTTCGCAAGTGGGTTTGGCGATCACCGAGGCATCGCTTTCCGCGCGCACACCCAGATGCAGCAACAGCGTGGCATCGCCGCCATCGTCCAAAATCATGTTGGAGAATTGCCCGTTCGGCCATTCGAAAATCTTGTGCGTGTATTCCCAGTATTCTTCCAAGGATTCGCCCTTGTAGGCGAATACCGGGATGCCCGCGGCGGCGATGGCCGAAGCGGCGTGGTCTTGCGTGGAGTAAATATTGCACGAGGCCCAGCGCACTTGAGCGCCGAGCGCGGTCAGGGTTTCGATCAGCACCGCGGTTTGAATCGTCATGTGCAGGCTGCCGGTGATGCGCGCGCCCTTGAGCGGCTGAGCCGCTTTATATTCCTCGCGGATCGCCATCAGGCCTGGCATTTCGGTCTCGGCGATGGCGATTTCCTTGCGCCCCCAAGCGGCGAGCGACAGATCGGCGACTTTATAGTCGGTGAAGTTGGGATTTAAAACAGCGTTCATGGCGACTCCATTCAATTATTTGAATGGGCGCCGTTACTACGTTGAGCCATCGCGCCAAGCCTGACTCACCTTGCGTGCTATGGTGAGCTGCAGCGCCCCTCGGCGCGATGGTGATTACAAAATCAAATTCATTTGCCACAGAGATCACAGAGATCACAGAGCACACAGAGATAAACCTTAAAATCGACTTTCTCTGTGACCTTTGTGATCTCTGTGGCAAAACGGGTTTTAAATCCCCGCGTCAGCCTTCAATGCTTCCGCCTTATCCGTAGCTTCCCACGTGAAGTCCGGCTCGTCGCGGCCAAAGTGTCCGTAGCTAGCGGTTCGGGAATAAATCGGGCGCAACAGCTTGAGCGATTGAATGATGCCCTTGGGGCGCAGGTCGAAGTGCGCCTCGATCAGCTTCACGATTTTTTCGTCGGAAATCTTGCCGGTGCCGAAGGTGTTCACCATCAAGCTCACCGGCTTGGCTACGCCGATGGCGTAGGCGACCTGCACTTGGCATCTGCTGGCGATGCCCGCGGCGACGATGTTCTTTGCCACATAGCGGCTGGCATAAGCGGCCGAGCGATCTACTTTGGACGGGTCTTTGCCCGAGAATGCGCCGCCGCCATGCGGTGCGGCACCGCCATAGGTGTCGACAATGATCTTGCGCCCGGTCAGGCCAGCATCGCCCATGGGGCCACCGATCACGAAGCGTCCGGTGGGGTTTACCAGGTAGCGCGTGTTTTTGCGCATGGCTTCCGGAATGATGGGTTTGATAATTTCTTCAATCACTGCTTCCGACAACACCGCGTGCGACACTTCAGGGTGATGCTGGGTTGAAACCACCACGGTATCGACGCTGGCGGGTTTACCATCCACATAACGAATCGTGACTTGAGATTTCGCATCGGGACGTAGCCAGGTGAGACGGCCATCCTTGCGCAGCTCCGATTGACGTTCCATTAAACGATGTGCGTAATGGATCGGCATCGGCATGAGTTGCGGGGTCTCGTCCACTGCATAGCCGAACATCAAACCTTGGTCGCCCGCGCCTTGATCCAGAAACAGGCCTTCGCCTTCGTTGACGCCGGCGGCGATATCTTGGGATTGTTTGCCCAAGCTCACCATTACCGCGCAGGTATGGTAGTCGAAACCGATTTCGGAACTATCGTAGCCGATGCGTTTAATGGTGTGGCGCGCAATCTGGTTGAAATCGACGACGGCGTTGGTCGTAATCTCGCCCGCGATCACCACCAGTCCGGTGGTGCACAGCGTCTCGCAGGCTACCCGGGAGTGCGGATCCTGGGTTAAGATGGCGTCCAAAACGGAATCGGAAATTTGATCCGACACTTTATCCGGATGTCCTTCGGAAACGGATTCCGACGTAAATAGAAACTCGTTCATCGCGCCTTTTCTTCTCTTTAAAAGTCCTCAGAACCCGGTAGGATACCAAAGCTTGACGAATCCAGAAAGGCATGTGATCTCTCCATGACAGGCTTGATGCGCTGGTTGGGGCGTTTGCCACTGTGGCTGATCCATGCCTTGGGCGCGCCGCTGGGGTGGCTGGCGTATCTCGGGGATAGGCGCTATGCCCGCCGCCTGCGTGAAAATCTGCAAGCCAGCGGTATTGCCGCTCCCGATTCCTACCGGCATTTATTACGCCGCGCTATCGCCGCATCCGGTAGGGGATTTTTAGAAATCTTCGCGATTTGGTTCCGTACCGATGCCGATACGCTAGCCCTGGTGCGCAGTGTCGAGGGCTGGGAGCATGTGGCCGCGGCGCGCGCGGCGGGCAAGGGCGTGATCATTCTTACCCCGCATCTCGGCTGCTTTGAAATTGCCGGGTGATATTGCGGCGCGCAATTTCCCTTCACTACCCTCTATCGTCCACCCAAGCTTGCCTGGCTGGAGCCGTCGATGCGCGCCGGCCGCGAGCGCGGCCGGGTCATGTTGGCGACGACCGATTATTCGGGGGTAAAGAAACTGCTCGCGGCCCTGAAGCGTGGGGAAGCCATCGGCGCATTGCCGGATCAAGTGCCCAGCGCGGGCGAGGGCGCGTGGGCTGATTTCTTCGGGCGGCCCGCCTATACCATGACCCTTATCGCGCGCCTGCAACAGAAAACCGGTGCCGCCATTCTCTTCTTATATGCGCAGCGGCTCGCCGGGGGACGGGGTTATGCGATTCATTGCTTGCCGCCGTTACCAACGCTGAGCGAAAACCCCGAGCAAGCGGCGCGCCAAATCAACGCCGCGGTGGAAGAAATCGTCCGCGCTTGCCCGGAACAATATTTATGGAGTTACAACCGCTATAAGGGCATGCCGGAGCCGGAATCGGTCCCGCGATAAAATGAGGGTTCGCATCGGTATCTTTATCCTTTGGGCGCTACGCTTCTTGCCGTTGCCCCTGCTGGCATTGCTTGGCCAAGGCCTGGGCCAGTTGGCTTACGCGCTGGCGCGCTCGCGCCGCGAGGTCGTGCGCACCAATCTGCGGCTATGCTTTCCCGATCTGAGCGCGGTGGCACGCGAGCGCTTGGCGCGCGGCCATTTCCGGGCGCTGAGCCGCAGCTTCTTCGAGCACGGCATCTTATGGTGGTCGAGCGAGGCGCGCATCCGGCGCTTGGTGCGTATCGAAGGCGAGCAGCATTTGACCGCCGTGCACGGCCGGCCGGTTATTTTGCTTGCGCCGCATTTCGTGGGCCTGGACATGGGCGGCGTGCGTATCTCGCTCGATAGGCAAGTTTCCTCCATGTACAGCAAGCAAAAAAATCCCGCGGTCGATCGACTGCTGCTGCGCGGCCGCCTGCGTTTTAATGCGCCGCGCTTATTCTCGCGCCAAGACAATGTGCGCGGCGTGGTGAAAGCGATACGCGCCGGCTTGCCGTTCTATTACTTGCCGGATATGGATTTTGGCCGGCGCGATTCGATTTTCGTGCCCTTCTTTGGCGTGCCTACGGCAACCATCACCGGCGTTTCGCGCCTGGCACAGTTGGCTCGCGCGGCGGTGGTGCCGGCAGTGACGCGACAACTACCTGGCGGCCAAGGCTATGTGCTGACATGCTATCCGGCCTGGGAAAATTTTCCGACCGGCGATATGGCGGCCGATGCGCGGCGCGTGAATGCGTTTATCGAAGAACGCGTGCGCGAAATGCCGGAGCAATATTTCTGGGTGCATAAGCGCTTCAAGACCCGGCCCGAGGGTGAGCCACGGCTCTATTGAAGGCGATATGCAACGCATCCCCGAGCCCGAGCTCATGGACGATCCGGCGCAGGCGCAAGCTTACGCCAGTGCCGATTTCAGTGTGCCGCATGACGCCTTCGTCGCGCACTTCGCAGTGCGCTTCCCGGATTTTTCAACTGGGCGCGTATTGGATCTTGGTTGCGGTGCCGCGGATATCACCTTGCGTTTCGCGCGCGCGTTTCCTGAAGCGCGCATGGTCGGTGTCGATGGCGCGGAGGCGATGCTGGTGCTGGCGCGGGCGGCGGTGACGCGTGCCGGATGCGCCGAGCGTATTGTGCTATGGCATCGGCGCTTGCCCGATGCGGCACTGGAAACACAGTTCGATGCCGTGCTGAGCAATAGCCTGTTGCACCATCTGCGCGATCCGTCGGTACTGTGGCAAACCCTTAAGCAGGCCGCGAAGCCGCGCGCGCCGGTGTGCGTGATGGATCTGCTGCGCCCTGCGTCCATCGAGGAAGCAGCGCAACTGACGGCACACTATGCGGCCGATGCGCCCGAAGTGTTACGCCGCGATTTTTTCAATAGTTTGTGCGCGGCGTATCGCGCGGATGAAGTGCGCGCGCAATTACGGGAAGCGGACCTCGCGCACTTGCAAATCGAGACCGTGAGCGATCGGCATCTGCTGATTTGGGGATTCCGCTGAGAACAACTTTTCTTGTCTTATGCAAGAGGGGCCGCGCTTTGTTTCAAAAATGCTTAAAAAAAGCTGTTATCACGCATTTTAGTTGTGTTACGATTCCTAGCACCTGTACAACCCCACGTCCCAAGGAGGAACTCAATGGCAACAAAAAGCAAAGCCGCTCCCGCAGCAAAAGCACCGACCAAGTCCGAAATCATGGCGCAAATGTCCGCCGATACTGGCATCAGCAAAAAAGATGCAGGCGCCGTATTGGCTTCCATCGCCGGCATGATGGGCAAATCCCTGAAAAAGACGGGTGTGTTCGTGATCCCCGGCCTGATGAAAGTCAAGGTCATCACCAAGCCGGCGACCAAAGCGCGCAAGGGCGTCAATCCCTTCACCGGCGCGGAAATGATGTTCAAAGCCAAGCCGGCGCGTAAAGTGGTGAAAGTGCTCGCGCTCAAAGCACTGAAAGACATGGTTTAATTTTTTCGCTTCCGGCTGGAGCCCTTCAGCCGGAAGCGAAAATTCCGCAAGTCCCCCGCACTTCTGTATTCCAGACATTTTTCTTTCCCGCACCGGCGTGCGCCGAGTATGATTTGCGTGTGGCCCCATTAAAGTGCACGCACCTGATGCCATTTCAAAATCCCTCGCCAGAAGACATCAAAGCCTTGTTAGCCCGCATCAAAACCATAGCGGTGGTGGGCCTGTCTCCTCAGCCCAAACGCCCGAGCTATGCCGTTGCCAAGGCAATGCAAGGTTTCGGTTACCGCATCATTCCGGTGCGTCCATTGCTGGAGCGCGTGCTGGGCGCGCCGGCGTATGCCAGCCTGAGCGACGTGCCGGAGCGCATTGATTTAGTCGACGTCTTCCGCGCCGCTGAATATTTGGATGAATTGGTGGATGAGTGCATCCGCCTAAAATTACCCGCTTTGTGGATTCAAGAAGGCATCGTTAATACTGCCGCCGCGGAACGCGCTCGTGCCGCGGGCATGTTCGTCGTCATGGATCGTTGTCTCTATAAAGATTATGTCGCGCTCATGGTGTAATGCTTGGCTGCTGCTATTGCCGTTCGCTGCCCATGCCGGCGATCTGGAGCAGGGGCTAGCGGCTTATCACAACAAAAATTACGCGCAGGCTTTCCTATTTTTGCAACCGTTGGCGGAACAAGGCGCGCCAGCGGCGCAATATACCTTGGGCGAGATGTACCGGCGCGGCCGCGGTTTTGTGCCGAGCATGCCGGAGGCTTTGCCCCTATTGCGGCAAGCCGCCGCCGCGAATTATCCACCCGCGCTCGATGCTCTGGGCCAAGTGTATGCGTCCGGCGAGGGCGTGCAGCGGGATGAAGCGGTAGCGGCACAGTGGTTCCAAAAGGCAGCGGAGGCGGGCGATGCCAAGGGACAATTGCATTTGGGCCTCTATTACATAGAGTCCCAAGACAAGCGCGATTTCGAGAAAGCCGCCCTATGGCTCGAGCGCGCGGCGCAACAGAACGAAGCCGAAGCCCAATATTTTTACGCGCGGCTATTACTCGACGGTAAAGGCGTGGCGCAGGATCGCGCACAAGCGATGGTCTGGTTTGGCCGGGCGAGCGCCCAAGGCCATGCGGCGGCGCAGCGGTTTTTGCACTTGCTGCTGCAAGCAGATACGCCCGACCGCGCGCTTGCCCTGCGGGATCTTAAGCGCCATCTCGCGGCGGGGGTGGCGATACTCGATTCGGTTTCCAGCGACCCTCGTTACGGTTTCGACCAAGCCGATCCGATCAAAACCGGAAGTGGTTTCGCGGCCGAATGGCGCTATCTCAACGCATTACGCGGGCCGCACGGAGAAATCGTGCACTATCGGCGTTTAGGCTACTGTTGCGTATTCGATACGGATGCGGCCGAGGGGGGCAAAGGGTTTCTTGATCGCTATGCCTTGACTTATGATGGCCTAGCCAAGCCTATTATTCTCTACCTCGATATGTTCGCGGCGGGTCAAGCGCAAGCGCCCGCCGGTTTTTCCTTCGGGCATGACAATACCGATTGATCCGTGTTCGGTTGAAACTGAATGCGGTCATGCCGAACTTGGACTATAGTGCTTTTAATGTGATTCCGGTCAACTGGCCAATTCGGCAATGCGGGATTGCGGTGGGTGCATGTCGTCAGGTGAGCGGCGATGAGGAAGTCTTAACTAGGAGAGTCTGAATTGGGTAAAAAATTGTACGTGGGCAATTTAAGCTATGGCGTCAGCAATAGCGATCTGGAACAGCAATTCGGCGCACATGGAACGGTGCAATCCGCGCAGATCATTATCGATCGCGACACGGGCCGGTCGAAAGGCTTTGGCTTCGTGGAAATGGGTAGCGATCAGGAAGCGCAAGCGGCGATTTCCGCGATGAACGGCAAGGAGATGGACGGCCGCGCCATTACGGTCAACGAAGCGCGGCCGCAAGCTGCCGGCGGGGGTGGCGGCTTCGGCGGGGGCGGCGGTGGAAAACGCGGCGGCGGTGGTGGTTATGGCGGCGGTGGCGGCGGCCGGAGCGGCGGCGGTTTTGGTGGTGGCGGCGGTGGACACCGGCGCTAAGCGCGCGTATTAACCGCTGCACTCATTGGCGCTCTGCGTTACGATTGAGCGCGGCGGATTCTCAATCCCAATATGAAAAATTTAACGCTCCTAAGCTTAGCCTTGCTGCTCGCGGCGTGCAGTAAGTTGACTGTCGAGAATTACGACAAGCTCAAGGTCGGCATGCCCTACCAAGAAGTGAAGCAGCTACTGGGCCCGCCGGCGAAGTGTGGCGACGTGCTGGGCGTGAAGCATTGCACCTGGGGCGACGAGCAGCGCCATATCGATGTGAGTTTCATCGGCGATCAAGTGGTGATTTTCACGGCGGAGAACATCCGCTAAATAGGGGGGTTCTAAAAAAGCCACTGCGCCGCCAAGATTGCCAAAAAATCTTGCCACAGAGATCACCGAGGGCACAGAGAAAAAATAAATCACAGGCGGGATGATCGCCCCCCTCTCTCTGTGGTCTCTGTGTGCTCTGTGGCTAGGATTTGTTCTTGGAGGCTGGAAATAGTCGGCATCGAGTAAGAAGCTGGCTATTCCCGCCAATCCCCGTATAATTCCCGACTTCCGTGCGCCCAACCAATCAGGCGTACCGGTCGTTTTCTCACCCTGATCATTTCGATCTTTTATTCGTCTGCCTCGATTGGTGTTGCGCAACGCGCGTGATAGGCCGTCGCAGGAGTAATGCATGTCTACTGAAATTCATTTCGCCGATCTCGGTCTGGCGCAACCCCTTATGCGCGCCGTTACCGATGCCGGCTATACCGTGCCGACGCCGATTCAAGCGCAAGCCATACCCTTGGTGCTGGCCGGTGGCGACTTGCTCGCCGCCGCGCAAACCGGCACCGGCAAAACCGCCGGTTTTACGCTGCCGATTTTGCATCGCCTATCCACACAGCCGCTTGAGAACATGCGTCCCGGCCGCCCGCGCTGCTTGATCTTGGTGCCGACGCGCGAGCTCGCGGCCCAGGTCGAAGCCTCGGTGCAGACTTATGGCAAACATCTGACGCTGAACTCGATGGTCATGTTCGGCGGCGTCAACATCAACCCGCAGTTCAAGGCCTTGAAGGGCCGCGTGGATATTCTCGTCGCCACGCCCGGACGCCTGCTGGATCATGTCGGGCAAAAAACCGTGGATTTATCGGGCGTCGAAATTCTGGTGCTGGACGAAGCCGACCGCATGTTGGATATGGGCTTCATTCGCGATATCCGCAAAATTCTTGCGCTGCTGCCCAAGCAGCGGCAAAACCTCTTGTTCTCGGCCACCTTCACCGATGAGATCAAGACGCTTGCCGACGGCTTGCTGCATCAGCCCGGCTTTGTCTCAGTGGCGCGCCGCAATGCGGCGTCCGAGCTGGTCGAACAGTCCGTGTACATGGTGGCGCAAGATCAGAAGCGCGATTTCTTGAGCCATTTGATTAAGCAAGGCGACTGGAAGCAAGTGCTGGTGTTTACCCGTACCAAACACGGCGCCAATCGTTTGGCCGAGAAGTTAATCAAAGACGGCATTCCCGCCGCCGCGATTCATGGCAACAAAAGCCAAGCGGCGCGCACGCGCGCCTTAGCGCAGTTCAAAGACAGTGTGATGCCGGTGCTGGTGGCGACCGACATCGCCGCGCGCGGGCTGGATATCGATCAACTGCCGCATGTGGTGAATTTCGAATTGCCGAATGTGCCGGAAG
>DAIAMA010000159.1 GCA_027438535.1 bacterium | reverse complement strand
ATTCGTAGCCAACCCGCCGATTGACCCGGGGCGGATCATTCAACTCATCCAAACTAAAAAACACTACAAGCTCGCCGGACAGGATAAGTTGAAAGTATTGGTGGCAAGTCAAGACGCGGCACGGCGGGCGCAAGCGGTACAGGAAATATTTCGCGAACTGGCGGCGTAAATTGAAAAGCCTTCACCACGGAGGACACGGAGGACACGGAGGACACGGAGAAAATCTGGTTTAAAACAAAACTCCGTGTCCTCCGCGTACTCCGTGGTTCAATCTTTTTTGAAAGAATCGCCTATGTACCTCATCATTCAAGGCCCCAACGTCGAAACCGCCGATCTCAAACAGCTCGCCAGGCTGTCTGTTGCCAATGGCATCGAACAAATCGCCTCCAATGTGTTTCGCCTCGCCCAAGCGAACCCGCATCCCGAGATCGAAGCGCTATGCGCCCAAGCCCGGCTCGACTTTGGTTTCGTGCCCGAAACCCAAACCCTGAATCAGCTCGGTCTGGTCGTGATGGACATGGATTCGACGCTCATCACCATCGAATGCATCGACGAAATCGCCGACATGCTGCATCTGAAACCGCAAGTCGCGGCAATCACCGCGTCCGCCATGCGCGGCGAAATCGACTTCGCCCAAAGTCTGGCTCAGCGCGTCGCATTACTCGCCGGCTTGGAGCAAAGCGCGCTGCAACGTGTCTATGATGAACGCCTCGAACTTTCTCCCGGCGCGGAAAAATTCCTAGCCACCCTGCAAATGCGCGGCATCAAGACCTTGCTGGTCTCGGGCGGCTTCACTTTTTTCACCGACAAACTCAAAGCTCGGCTCAAGCTTGACTATACCGCCTCCAACACACTGGAAATCGCGGACGGCAAGCTCACCGGCAAGGTGCTCGGCGCGATCGTCGATGCGCAAGGAAAGGCCGAGTGGCTCAAACATATTCGCGATCAATTGGGATTAAAACGAGATCAAGTCATCGCCATCGGCGACGGCGCGAATGACCTCAAAATGCTGGCAGAAGCCGGTATCAGCGTCGCTTATCACGCCAAACCGGTAGTGCGTGCGCAAACCACCTATGCCATCAATTATTCGGGCCTGGATGCGGTGCTGCATTTATTCGCGCGATCAGAATAGGGAAAGCTGGGCGCCCGGCAATTGCGGCGGACGAAATAAATCAGTGCGTATCGGCTCCATGCCGGGATAGCCTAAGCGCTTATAGGCAAGACGAAAGCGATCGCGAATGAATTCTGCATACGTGTCGCTGCCACGCATGCGCTCACCGAATTTGGCTGCGTAGTCCTTGCCGCCGCGCGTCTCACGCACCCGGTTCATGACGTGCGCCGCCGCATCCGGTGCGTGCGCCGACAGCCAACCGCGGAATAGGTCTTTCACTTCGTGCGGGAGCCTGAGCAAGACATAGCCCGCCTCTTGCGCGCCCGCCTCGCGTGCGCGCTTCAGTATATTTTCTAACGCCGGATCGGTTAGCACCGGAATCACCGGCGCGACCATAACGCCCACCGGCACCCCGGCTTGCGCCAGCGCCGCGACGGTTTCCAGCCGCCGCTCCGGCTGCGCCGCGCGCGGTTCTAGCGTGCGCGCAAGTTCCCGATCGAGCGTGGTGATCGATACGAACACGTGTATCAGGCCATCGCGCGCCAATTGGCTCAGTAAATCCACATCGCGTTCGATCAGCGCCGATTTGGTAATCAAGGACACCGGATGTTGATGCTCGGCGAGAATCGCCAGCAGGCGGCGCGTCAGTTCCAGCTTGCGCTCCACCGGCTGATAGGCGTCGGTGTTGATGCCAAGCGCGATCGGCTGGCAAACATATTTCGGGTGCGCCAATTCTTGCCGCAAGCACTCCGGCGCATCGGGTTTGTAGAACAGCCGGCTTTCGAAATCCTGACCGGCGGACAACCCCAGGTAGCTGTGCGTGGGCCGCGCAAAGCAATACACGCAGCCGTGCTCGCAGCCGCGATAAGGATTGAGCGAACGGTCGAAAGGAATGTCGGGCGAATCGTTGTAATTGATGACGCGCTTAGCGGTATCGATGGTCAGCGTGGTACGCAACGCCGCTATTGGCGCGTCCAAACCACCCCAGCCATCATCTTCCGCCACGCGCTGCAAATTTTCATAGCGTCCATCGGGTTTGCTCGCCGCACCGCGCCCACGCTGAATTTCACGAAAATTTTCGAGCTTAGCCATATTTCTCAGTTTAAATTTAATACGGAAGAAAGAACAGCGCACCATGCCTGTACTCGGCTATAGAAAAAATTGATCATGCAAAACTCAACCTCTGCGCGGGCTTGCCGTTATATTATTTGCGAGCGGTAAAAAAATGGTTTTATCGCGGGAGGTGTTCCATGTTAGTGATGAAAGATATGAGCTCAGGCGAGCTGGAATCCACGGACGAATACGAGGACGAAGCGCTATCTTCCGGTTGGAACCCGGCGGTTGCCGATTTGATCCACCGTGAAATCGATCATTACGAAATCACCCAGGCCGAGAACCCGATTCCCTCGGATCTTGCCGACGTGGACGTAAACGATTTCCTCGAAAAGATGTACGGCTACATGGATTAAGCGCGTCCCCGGCATCCGAGCGGCGCTTCATCCGGAAAACGGCTGGCCAGCGGTTTTTGAAGACCGCGGTCAGCCGTTTTTCTTTTCCGCCAGCACTATCCCGCCCTGCCCGTGCTTGAGGTAAAATGGCGTTTTTTCAAGGTATACGCGCATGATCAAGGGTAGTCTGGTCGCACTCGTGACCCCCATGCTAGACGACGGCAGCCTGGATTGGGACCGTTATCGCGCACTGATCGAATTCCACATTGCCAACCAAACCGATGGCTTGGTGGTGGTCGGCACCACCGGCGAATCGCCCACGGTGGATTTCGACGAGCATTGCAAGCTGATCGAAGTCGCGGTGCAAACCGCGCGCGGGCGCTTACCGGTGATTGCCGGCACCGGCGCCAACTCTACCCGCGAAGCGATCGAACTGACCGCGAGCGCCAAAAAAGCCGGGGCCGACGCCTGCCTGCTGGTCGCGCCGTATTACAATAAGCCTGGGCAAGAAGGCTTGTACCGCCACTTCAAAGCGGTGGCCGAGGCGGTGGATATACCGCAAATCCTCTACAACGTGCCCGGCCGCACGGTTGCCGATATCGCCAACGACACGGCATTGCGGCTGGCCGAAGTACCGCGCATCGTCGGCATCAAGGATGCCACCGGTAATCTGCAACGCGGCACCGATCTGATTTTACGCGCCCCTAAACACTTCGCCATTTACAGCGGGGACGATGCCAGCGCGCTCGCCCTGTTGCTGATGGGCGGACATGGCGTGATCTCGGTTACCGCCAATGTCGCGCCCAGATTGATGCACGAAATGTGCGCCGCCGCCCTGGCCGGCCGGATCGAGGCCGCGCGCGCCGCCAATGCCAAGCTATTTGGCCTGCATGAAAAGCTGTTTGTGGAAGCGAATCCGATCCCGGTGAAATGGTGCGTGCAGAAAATGGGCTTGATCGAAGGCGGTATCCGGCTGCCGCTCACCCCGTTTTCCGCCAGCCATTACGAAACGCTGCGTAGCGCCATGTCACAAGCTGGCGTGAACGTTTAAACGAAATAATTGACCAATCCAATCGTAGAATTAAGGTTGGAAGGATGGAGCGCCATGAATAAGCACCGCACACTTCTTTTATTGATCGTCATGCTGGCAAGCCTATTGAGTGCCTGCTCCATGTCGCTGGAACAAAAGAAGATCGACTACAAGTCCGCTGGCAAGGCGCCCTCACTGGAAGTACCGCCGGATTTAACCGCCGTCAATCCCGATGACCGCTTCGCCGTTCCGGATACCAGCGGCGGCTCAGCCACCTATTCCGTATATAGTAAAGAGCGTGCCGCCAACCCGCAGAGCGAAGGCGCCGATCTCCTGCCGGAACTCTCCAATGCCCATGTCGAACGCGCC
>DAIAMA010000158.1 GCA_027438535.1 bacterium | reverse complement strand
GACCGGAAGGCTTGAAGCGCGTAGCGCTTGCTGCGCATGACAACACGCGGCGACTGAGCGCGAAACTGACGCAGATTCCCGGCGTGCGCCTGGCGTTCGACCGTCCGGTGTTTCACGAGGCGGTATTGCAATTGGATGCCCCGGTGGCGGGCGTGCTGCACGCGCTGGAAGTACAAGGCATCACCGGCGGTTTCGATCTTACGGCAAGCTATCCGGAGCTTGGCCATGCGCTCCTGGTGTGTGCGACCGAAACCAAGACCGAAGCCGATTTGCAAAAATTCGCCGAGCATTTGGCGCGCATCATGGGGCGGCAGCAAGTGGCGCCCCCATGCCCGATTAAACCCAAAATCTAGTCTGACAAGGAGATCATCATGAGTACAGTCACTTTGGAAGGCAATCCCTTGCATGTCGAAGGGCATTTCCCGCAGCCCGGTGAAAAGGCGCATAGTTTCATGTTGGTCGACAAAGGGCTGAACGATGTGGCTTTGTCGCATTTTGCCGGCAAACGCAAAGTATTATCCATCGTACCCAGTCTCGATACACCCACGTGCGCGCAATCGACGCGGGTATTCAACGAAAAAGCATCAGGTTTGCCCAATACCGTAGTCATCGTTATTTCGTCCGATCTGCCTTTCGCGCAAGCGCGCTTTTGCGGCGCGGAAGGCCTGGAGAATGTCGTCACGCTCTCCACGCTGCGTGGCCGCGATTTTCATCGCGATTATGGCGTGTTGATTACCGAGCACCCGCTCACGGGATTAACCGCGCGCGCCGTGATCGTGCTGGATGAGAACGATACGGTGCTCTACTCGCAATTGGTGCCCGAGATCGCCGACGAACCGGATTACGATGCGGCGCTGGCGGCGTTGAAGTAAAAAACGATTAACCGTGGGAAAACCATAAAACGGAGACGATCCCCGCGTGCCCCGTGGTGAAAAACAGTAAAGAGAATTTATGCTGATTTTTGAATTATCGCGATCCGGCCGCAAGAGCCATGCGCAAATGCCCGCGGCGGCAGTAGCCGCCGCCGACATTCCCGCGGCGTTCTTGCGCCAAGATATGCCGCTGTTGCCCGAATGTTCGGAGATGGACGTGGTGCGCCATTACACCCGGCTGTCGCAGAAGAATTTCTCCATCGATACCCAGTTCTATCCGCTGGGCTCGTGCACCATGAAATATAATCCGCGCGCATGCAACAGTTTGGCGATGCTGCCGCAATTTTTAGCGCGTCATCCGTATGCCGCCGCGCCCACCGGTCAAGGCTTCCTGGCCTGCATGTATGAGCTGCAGGAAATGCTAAAAGACGTGACCGGCATGGCGGCGGTGAGCCTCACGCCGATGGCCGGCGCGCAGGGCGAGTTCGCGGGCGTGGCGATGATACGCGCTTACCACCTGGCGCGCGGCGATAAGGCGCGCAGCGAGATTCTGGTGCCGGATGCGGCGCATGGCACGAATCCCGCCACCGCCGTGATGTGCGGTTATACGGTAAAGGAAATTCCCACCAATCGCGATGGCGATGTGGATCTCGAAGCCTTGCGGCAAGCTGTCGGCCCCAAGACGGCCGGCCTCATGCTCACCAATCCGTCCACGCTGGGCGTATTCGAGCGCAATATCGCCGAGATCGCCCGCATCGTGCACGAGGCGGGCGGATTGTTGTATTACGACGGCGCGAATTTGAATGCGATTCTCGGCCGGGTAAAGCCCGGCGATATGGGCTTCGATGTGATCCACATGAATTTGCATAAGACTTTTTCCACGCCGCACGGCGGCGGCGGGCCGGGCGCGGGGCCGGTAGGCGTATCGGAGCGACTCGCGCCGTTTTTACCCATTCCGCTGGTGCATGAAGAGCGCGGCACCTACCGGCTGCTCACCGAGCGCGAACGGCCGCAATCTATCGGCCGCTTGTCGGCCAGTATTGGCAATGCGGGTGTATTGCTGCGTGCTTATGTTTATGCGCGTTTGCTAGGCCGCGAAGGCATGCATCGGGTAGCGGAATACGCGCCGCTGAACGCCAATTATTTGATGACGGCGCTAAGGCAAGCCGGGTTCGACGTGGCTTACCCGAATCGCCGTGCCAGCCACGAATTCATCATCACGCTCAAAGGACTTAAGGAGCAAACCGGTGTCTCCGCCATGGATGTGGCGAAGCGCTTATTGGACAAGGGTTTCCACGCACCGACAACGTATTTCCCGCTGCTGGTGCCGGAGTGCCTGCTGATCGAGCCGACCGAGACCGAATCCAAACAATCCTTGGATGCTTTCGTCTCGGCATTGAAGGAAATTTTGCACGAGGCGCATACCAACCCCGATTTGGTTAAAGGCGCGCCGTATACCACACCGGTGCGTCGGCTGGATGATGTGAAAGCGGCGCGTGAATTGGATCTAACATGGAAGCCGGCGGCTTGATGGAATCCCCGCATAAAGGTAAGACCGGACTCAAGCGCGTCTGGAATGCGCTCCATTACTCGCTGGCTGGACTGCGCGCGGCGTTCCAGCATGAGGATGCGTTTCGCCAAGAAGTAATGCTGGCGGCAATTTTAATTCCGCTGGCGCTGTTCTTGCCGGCGAGCGGCACGGGCCATGCCGTGATGATCGCGCTCGGTGATGCTGGTGATGATTGTCGAGCTATTGAATTCCGCGATCGAGGCCACCGTGGATCGGGTCTCGATCGAGAATCATCCACTCGCCAAGCGCGCAAAAGACATCGGTAGCGCGGCGGTGCTGTTCGCGCTGCTGAATGTCGCCGTTGTTTGGGGCTTGGTATTGCTTGGGTGACGCGCCGGCGTATTAAGCGGCGAGCGCTTCTTGTAGCAACTTCTGCAATTCCCCCTTCTTATACATCTCGGTCATGATGTCCGAGCCGCCGATGAGTTGGCCCTTGACATAGAGCTGGGGAAACGTCGGCCAGTTGGCGTAGGCGGGCAGGCCCTGGAAAATTTCTTTGTCGGCCAAAACATTCACCGCCAAGAAATTCTGCACGCCGCAAGCCTTAAGAATTTGCGCGGCATTGGAGGAGAAGCCGCATTGCGGAAATTGCGGTGTGCCTTTCATGTATAGCACGACGGTGTTGTTGGTGACTTGTTCGCGGATAGTGTCTTGAATACTCATTTTATGTTGCTCGCTCAATAGGTTAGATAGGTTAAAGAAAGTACCTGATAAAATCTGTCAACTATTATAAACAGCCAATGCGAATGCGTCAATTGCTCGCCCCGAGCAGCTTAGGCCTGGCTATGCGGCACAAACGATTTTCGAAGCAGGTGAGGAATCAATAGGCGAAGCGGCATGCGTAGCCAGTGTCCGCGGATAAAAAGCAAAAAATTCGCGATACGCGCCGGCAGAGTCATGCAGCTTGGATGGTGCGGGATCAAGGCACGTAAATAAAGCTGATCCATGGTGCTTCGTATCCAGGCCGGCGGCCCGAAGACTTCCGCTTGCGCCATGATCGTCGTGGGAATCGGCGTATTGAGGATGCGCTGGCTATAACGTAATGCGTAATAAAGCGCGCGGGACAATCCTACGCTGTTGCCGCGGTCAAGCAAGCCTTCCCAAAACGCGGATTCGGTGCCGTAATAGCGTAGCAGGGCATCGATATCCACCAGATCGCGCAGCCCATGGCCCAATTCGCTGTCGTAAAAAAGATGGGCGGCGCTGTGGAGCACCATGTCGATGGGTGCGAGTACCGCGAAGTCGCCTGGGATGTTTAAGGGAAGCGCCGCTGCGCGCAATTTATCCATATCGGCTTGGATACGCGCCGAGACCGGTAAAATCGCATGATGGATATCCACTACCGTACCGCGCTTGGCATGTTCGAGCGGAGGAATCTCATGCATCCATTGCCGGTAGTAGCGTTGATCATAAGCATCCTGGTGCGTGGCGATCCACCCGTCTTGAATCAAAGCGCTTTCCGCCATGTCGATTGCGTCGCGTGGCAGCAGCAGATCGATATCGGAAAGTATGCGGCCATGCGCGC
>DAIAMA010000157.1 GCA_027438535.1 bacterium | reverse complement strand
CGTGTTGGTAAAGCAATTGGTTTTGTTATTAACCCATGGAGAATAATCTGGAATGGGCCAAGCCAGATTAGGCGGCGGCGCGCGCAACGTCAATGGTCTGATACTACCGAACACCGTAGGCGCTTTGGTGGCGTAAAACGGGCGTAATCCCGGCGCGAATTAGCTATTGCGCGGCTTCATCCCAATTCGCGCTATACCGGGTTGGCGATATCGATGAAGCGATGGTCGAGTTCGAATTGCGCCGCGAGATGCGCGCCCAGCGCTTGAATGCCATAACGCTCGGTGGCGTGATGACCGGCGGCGATGAAGGCAATGCCCGACTCGCGCGCGAAATGCACATTATGTTCCGAAGCTTCGCCGGTCAGATACGCATCCACGCCGAGCGCGGCGGCGGTTTCGAAATAGCCTTGCGCGCCGCCGCTACACCAAGCGATGCGCCGGATCGGGCGCTCCATGTCGCCGACCAGGAGCGGCGTGCGCTCCAACCGCTGCGCGATGCGCGCGCCCAAATCCGCCAGCCGCATCGATTCCGGCACGCTGCCATGCGCGATCAAGTTTTGCTCGCCGCTCCAGCCTTCGAGCCGCCAGCCTAAACGCCGCCCGAGTTGCGCGTTGTTGCCCAATTCCGGGTGCGCATCGAGCGGAAGATGAAACCCAAACAGCGAAATATCGTGCGCCAGCAAGCGCTTGATCCGCGCCTGCTTCACGCCAACGATGCGTGCGTCCTCGTTCTTCCAAAAATACCCGTGATGCACCAAAATCGCATCCGCGCCCTGCGCTATCGCTTGTTCGATCAGCGCCAAGCTCGCGGTCACGCCGGTGACGATCTTATTCACCTCAGGGCGGCCTTCGATTTGCAGGCCGTTCGGGCTATGATCGCGGTAGCGCGCAGTATCGAGCAACGCGCAGGTATAATGCTCCAACTCGGTTAGCCGCAAGGCCGCTCCTGTGATAAAAAAACTTTGGTTATGGTTCGCGCAATTCACCACGCTGTGGGTGTCGGCGCTGCTGGTCGTCTCGACGTTCAAGCCGGAATGGCTGCCGTTTCGTGCTCCGCAAGCGCCGGCCGAGGTCAGCCAAGCCGCGCCCGGGCGCGCCGAAACCGTCATCAAAACACCTATCGCATCCTACCGCGTGGCCGCGAAAAAGGCCATGCCCGCGGTCGTCAACATCTACACCAGCAAGCGCGCGCGCGTACAGCGCCAACCGCTGCTGGACGATCCGCTGTTCCAGCGCTTTTTCGGCGACCAGATACCGCAGCAGACGCAGCGCGTGTTGAGCTTGGGTTCCGGCGTCATCGTCAACGGCGAAGGCTACATCCTCACGAATCATCATGTGGTCGCGGCGGCGGACGAAATCGAAGTGGCGCTGGCCGACGGCCGCACCGCGCCGGCCAAGATCGTCGGCTCCGATCCGGAAACCGATCTCGCGGTGATCCGCATCAAGCTGAAAAACCTGCCCGTCATCACGTTCGGCGATTCCGACAAAGTGGCCGTGGGCGATGTGGTGCTGGCCATCGGCAATCCGTTCGGCGTCGGACAAACCGTGACCATGGGCATCATCAGCGCCCTGGGGCGCTCGCACCTGGGCATCAATACCTTCGAAAATTTCATTCAAACCGATGCGCCGATCAACCCCGGCAATTCTGGCGGCGCCCTGGTGGACACCGCAGGCAATTTAGTCGGCATCGATAGCGCGATCTTCTCCAAGAGCGGCGGTTCGCTCGGCATCGGTTTCGCGATCCCGGAAACCCTCGCCAAGCAAGTCATGGAACAAATCATCAAGCACGGCGAAGTCACGCGCGGCTGGCTCGGCATATCGATGCGCGACATGAATCCGGAAACCGCGCAAGCGTTCGACCTACCCAATGTCCCGGGTACGCTGGTGGTCGGGGTGCTGCGCGACGGCCCCGCCGACCGCGCCGGCATTCAGCCGGGCGACATCCTGACGGCGATAAACGGCAAGGCGCTACCGGATTCTTCCGCGCTCTTAACCCAGATCGCGCAATTCGCACCCGGCACGCAAGTACTGGTTTCGGTGATACACAATCGCAGCGAACGCAAAATCACGGCCACCATCGCCAAGCGCCCGCCGCTGCCGCGCCAAGGCGAGGCGGAATGAAATCGCGGCAAGGCTTCTCGCTGATCGAAATGGCCTTCGTGCTGGTGATCGTCACGCTGTTGCTAGGCGGATTGTTGGTGCCGTTCACGACGCAAGTGGAGCAAAAGCGCATCGCGGAGACGCAAAAGGCGATGGAGGAAATAAAGGAAGCGTTGCTGGGATTCGCAGTGGCAAACAAGCGCTTACCCTGCCCGGCAAAATCGCCAACGGACGGCACCGAGCTAGGTTCGTGCAGTACAAGTCCAGCGAATAGCGGTCTACTCCCCGCGACGACACTGGGTGTGGGAAAGTTAGATGCCTGGGGCCACCAATATCGTTATATTGTTTCTCCAGATTTTACGGCACCATTTGCATTACCCCCGGGAACGGGAACGTGCCCAACGTCCAACAATCCTTGTAGCATAATTAAAGTCAACACACGGGACGCTTCGGGCAACCTAAGCGCACTTTCAAACGGCGCCGTGGCAGTCATTATCTCACTCGGGAAAAACGGCTATGGCGGCTATAACAGCGACGGACAGCGTGCGGTATTGCCGAACGGTAATACCGATGAATCATTTAATGCCGACATGAACAACGCCATCTCTTTCTTCTCGCGAACCCAGGTCGGCCCGCGCATTCCTTGCCGAGACATCGCCGGTTCCACGGCGCTTTGCGAATTCGACGATCTCGTCACATGGCTCTCGCCCAACGTACTCTTCAACCGCATGGTCGCGGCCGGCAAGCTACCCTAGCGCGGCTTGCGCTTCGCGCGTCAAACTCAATTCGAATTCCACTTTGCCCGTTTCGTTTTGCGCCACGCGCAGCCGATACCCTAATTGCTCCGCTTGCCGCGCGGCCTGATATAAACCGATTCCCAGGCCGGTATGCGAAGCCACGGGTGCTTCGAACAGTTTCGCCGCCACGCTCGCTGGCATCGGCTTGCCGCTGTCTTCCACCTTCAGCACGCCACCCTGCCCGGGTGAAAAATACGCGCGAATCACGACGCCCGTCTCCATGCCGCGTTTCTTGATGGCGTTTTGCAACAAGTTATCGGCCACGCTATCGAACAACTCGGCGGGCACCTCGCGGCCGTCGAGCACGCCTTCGAGTTCGAACGCCACACCGTGCGGCTCGTAGCGCGCGCGTAGATTTTGCCACCAGTCGGCCGCCGCGATTTCCTCGCGCCCCACCATGTGCGGCGCCTTGAGCTTTTTCAGGGTTTGGTCCAAGCGCCGGGTAATCAGCGGCAATTGGCGCCGGATCAGCAATTGCAGCGCCCCGGCTTGATCCGCTTCGGTCGACTCGGCCGCGGAGCACAGCGCGGTCAGCGATTGCAGCAAATTTTTCACGTCGTGAGTAAGGCGCGAACCCGTTTCGTGGATGGCTTGCACATAGGCATTTTGCCGCTGCAATTGCTCGCGCAATTTCGCCTCGTAGAAAAACTCCAACAACTCCGTCAGCAGCCGCACATGCACCACTAGGGAAGGCGATACCCGGCCGCGCGTATATAGCTCCAGATGCAAGCGATGCGCGTTGATTTCGATGCGGTGCGGCGTGGGCGCGCCGAACTCGCCCGCATCGTCCGGAGTGCGCCACCTCCCGCCCGCGACCCACGGCAAGCGCTGCATGTCTTCCATCGCTTTTTGCAAGAACATTCCCGGCTCGTGCACCGCTTCGGCCAAATGCGCGAGGCTTTGAATCCACTGCTCGAACGGTAGCCCGACACTCAACAAGTAACGCGACAGCAATTGTCCGAAACCGGCGAAACCGGCGCGCGGTTTCCATAGCCACGCCAGGATCAGCAGCATCGCCGCCAAGCCCACCAAGGTTTGCGCCATGGCGAATAGATAATCTCCCTTGGTCA
>DAIAMA010000156.1 GCA_027438535.1 bacterium | reverse complement strand
CCGCTGGTCGGCGCATACAGCTCACTCTCCAGCAGTTCGCGCATGTTGTCGACCTGGGTGTTCGACGCCGCATCCAGCTCGATCAGGTCAACGAAGCGCCCGCTGTCGATTTCGGTACAGGCACCGCACACTCCGCACGGCGTGGCCGTGACGCCGGTCTCGCAATTCAGGGATTTCGCGAAGATGCGCGCGATGGTGGTCTTGCCCACGCCGCGCGTGCCGGTGAAAAGATAGGCGTGGTGCAGGCGGTTCTGTGTCAGCGCGTTGGTCAGCGCCTGGACGACATGCTCCTGCCCCGCCAGCTGAGCGAAGTTCCGGGGACGCCACTTGCGGGCCAGGACTTGATAACTCATGCGGCTATTTTACCAGGGCTGACTAGGCATGGCGCGCGCTGATTTCGTATGCCGCCGGGGTTCGATGATGCAGTGCTTATGCGCCTGTGCGCGGCATCAGCATCCCTGCTGGCAAGCCGGCGCACCGAGCCTATTAAGATACTAGCCAATAAATACAAAACGCGATTTCGCGAGATAAAATGGGCCATGGCACGCCAAAATCCCCCACCTCTGGTCACCAACTCCCGCCTCCATATCGGCTTTATGCCCGACAGCGAAATACTGAATCGCCAGATTATCGAAGGCTATCTACAACTGCGAGAGCAAGATTTTCTGCGCCGCAGCCATTTCTTTGGCGGGCGCTACGAAAATCTTTACTTCGAGCGCGAGCGCATACCGGCAATCGCGCGCGTGCTGGAACAAGCAGAAAGCTACGCGCAAAATCTATTGCAACAGACCAACAGCCTACGCAGCGGGTTCTGGATCAACGATATGGGCCCAGGGGAATCCACCACCGAACATGACCACGATGAAGACGACGAGATGCTGTCCGCCGTTTACTACGTGCAGGTGCCACAAGACTCCGGCGATCTGGTCATCGTGGATCGCTATAGCCGCACGCTGCTAACGCCGCAAGCCGGGATGTTCGTATTCTTCGCGCCGTCGGTAGTGCATTCGGTGAGCGTGAATCGCAGTGCGGAGCGGCGTATTTCCATGGGGATGAACTTCGGCCCGGTGTCTAAAGAATAAACGCGTAGCCGAAAAATTTCGTGGCGCTGGGTAATGTCGGATTTATTGGCTGCCATGCCGCACCCATTCGAAATCTTGCTTGCAGTGCACTGCCCGCCGGCATCTTCTTCAATCCAAGTCGATAAAGACTTCCGTTTGCTAGTCTCTCAACGATGACATCTTATGTTGGCTGCCGCACAGTGTTTGCGATAAAGCAGGAATATTGTCAATCTGGGTCGACAGATCAACTGTTTTAATAAGAGGATAGATCATGAAAAAGCTATTGCTGGTCTTAAGTTTAATGGCGATTGGTTTGAGTGGTTGCTATGTTGTGCCTTACGGAGAACATGATGACGGTTATCATAGAGACCGAGAGCATCATGATCATGAAAGAGATCGCGGTCGCGGTGATAGAGAACATGACGACTGATGCCTGTTTTGAGCCATTCATTGGCTCACATGCACAACACCGGCCTTCGTGCTATTGCACCGCAAAATAAAACCGGATCAACCACGAATATGGATGCCGGATTTACTCAAAGTATGGGGTGGCGAGCCCAACCCCCGGCACTTGCAAAAAATAGCTGTGGCTGCTTCCTTCCGGACCTGACCAGGTTCACTACCTTGCAATGCGGGGAGGCCCGCCATAAAACTGAAATGGGTGTGCATCATCGCCGATCAAGGGCGATAAATCAAATATGCGACTCGGGGTTAAGGTAACATTCTAATCCTGGCAGGGGCGCGGTGGATTGCGTCCGCTGCTAGCCGGCAAGGATGCCGGCGCTACATAAGCTCGCATTTTTGGTATCGACACTTGATGACATTACCCCTTCCTCCTTCCCTGGCTTTGAACCTGGCCGGACTGTCTTTTCCCGATCTTTTCCGCCGGGAAGGCTTGCTGCGGCTGGATGCGGTGTTTTTGCAGCGCGTGCAGGCGCACGATGCGGAGCTACATGCGCGGCTGCTGCATTACCGGCATGCGCGGCAGCCGTTTTCGCCGCTGCAGATCAGCGAATTGCTATTGGCCTGCGCGCCCTTGCTGGAAACGGTGGTTGCCGAGCTGTTCGCGATCGAGGCGGAGGTCGAGCGCCTGCAAGCGCAAACCCTTGCACACGATCCGGTGCTGTACTTCAAGAAATATTTTGTGCTGCGCCGGGCGCGCCGGCGCTTAATCAAGAACGATGTGACGGAGCCGTTCGCGGCATTGGATGCATGGTTGACGCAGGCCCTGCAAGCGGCCGGATTGATCGCGCTGGACCGTGAATTGGCGACCGCCCGCTTGGGCCAAGACTTGCTGCGCGATGCGGCGGCCAATAGCGCGGCCATCGAGCAACTCACGCGCTGGTGCATTCTGGGGCTATCCGACCCCGTGGGACAAGCCACGGTACGCGGGTGGACCAGCTTTAAATTGCCGCAGGGCTTGGATTTTCAGCATCTGGTAGCGCATCGAGCGCTGAGCGCTGAAGCGGGCGGGCGCATCGAAGCCCTACCGGAAAATTTGCGCCGCCGCGACGGTTTTAAGCTGACCGATACGCGCATGTCGGCGCGCGAGGTACAAGGCGAGGTGCATTATTGCATCTATTGCCATGACCACGATGGCGATTTTTGTTCCAAAGGGTTCCCCGAAAAAAAGGGGGAGCCTGAGTTGGGTTTTAAGATTAATCCGCTGGGTGTGACGCTCACCGGCTGCCCGCTGGAAGAAAAAATCTCCGAGATGCATGCCTTGAAGCGCGATGGCCACGGCATCGCCGCGCTCGCCATGGCGATGGTGGATAACCCGATGGTGCCGGCCACCGGCCACCGCATTTGCAACGATTGCATGAAGGCCTGCATCTATCAAAAACAAGAACCGGTGAATATCCCGCAAATCGAAACGCGCGTGCTCACCGATGTGTTGGAGCTGCCCTGGGGCGTGGAAATTTACGATTTGCTCACGCGCTGGAATCCGCTGCGCGCGCGCCAATATCTGCCCCAGGCTTACAACGGCAAAAAAGTATTGATCGCGGGCATGGGCCCGGCGGGTTTTACCCTAGCGCATCACCTGACCATGGAAGGCTGCGCGGTGGTGGGCATAGACGGCTTAAAGATCGAGCCCTTGCCCGATGCGCTGATGCGCGGCGCGGTACGCGACTACGCGGCCCTGGAAGAGCAGCTCGATACGCGCATCATGACGGGCTTCGGCGGAGTAGCGGAATATGGCATCACCGTGCGTTGGGACAAGAATTTTCTGAAGCTGATTTATCTGAGCCTGGCACGGCGCAATCTGTTTCAAGTATTCGGCGGCGTGCGCCTGGGCGGCACGCTGACGCTCGAGGATGCTTGGGCATTAGGCTTCGATCATGTGAGCATCGCCACCGGCGCCGGACTGCCGCGCGTGGTGGCAATTGAAAATAGTTTGGCGCGCGGCATGCGCCAGGCCAACGATTTTCTCATGGCCTTGCAGCTCACCGGCGCGGCCAAAGCCAGCAGTCTGGCCAATTTGCAGGTACGCCTGCCGGCGGTGGTAATCGGCGGCGGCTTGACCGCCATCGACACCGCCACCGAGGTGCAGACGTATTACATCGCGCAGGTGGAAAAGACTTTGATGCGTTACGAAAGGCTGGCGCGCACCCTAGGCGAAGCGCGTGTGCGCGCCCAGCTGGATGAGGAATCCATCGGCATCTTGGAAGAATTTCTCGAACATGGCTTGGCGGTGCGTGCCGAACGCGCCCGCGCGGCAGCGGCGAACGAAGCGCCCAACTTTATTCCGCTGCTGCATGCCTGGGGCGGCGTGACCGTAGTGTACCGGCGCGGCATGAACCAATCCCCGGCCTATCTGCGCAATCACGAAGAGGTCGCCAAGGCGCTGGAAGAGGGTATTTTCTACGCCGAAGGCGTGCAACCCTTGCGCGCCGCGCTGGATCGCTTCGGCTATGT
>DAIAMA010000155.1 GCA_027438535.1 bacterium | reverse complement strand
TGGAGTGGACTTGCCCGCCCCAAGACAATACCTCGCGGCTGCCGACGATGGCTTCCACCGGCCAATCGCCGCCTTTGACCACGATCTCGGGGCGAATGGCAAGAATGAGCCGCAGCGGCGTATCTTCGTCGAACAGCGTGACCAGCGATACGGCTTCCAGCGCGGCGAGCACGGCCATACGGTCGGCTTCGGCGTTAACCGGGCGATCCTCGCCCTTGCCCAAGCGCTTGACCGAGGCATCGCTGTTGACGCCGACAATCAGGCTCGCCCCCAATGCGCGCGCTTGCGCCAGGTAGGTGACATGGCCGCGATGCAGAATATCGAAGCAGCCGTTGGTAAAAACCAGGGGACGGGCAAGCGCACCGATACGCGCCGCGAGTTCGCCTTGCGAGCAAACTTTGCGCTCGAACGCGGGCGTCGGGTAGGCGGGCATCGGGCGCTGCTTAGTCCAGGTACTCGAACAAGCGCACTACTTTCGTCACCCCCGAGGTCGTGCGCGCGATCTCGGTCGCGTCTTCCGCTTCTTTATGCGTCACCAATCCCAATAGATAAACCACGCTCGCTTCGGTCACGACTTTCACTTGGATGACGTTGAACTTGTTGGCGTCTATCATGCGCGCCTTGACCTTGGTAGTGATGTAACTGTCGTTGTTGCGGCTGGAAAAGGAGGAAGGGGACGCGATCGCGATCTCGTTAAACACTTGGCGCACATTCGGTATCGCTTTGACGATATTTTCCGCTTCCGTGCGCAGCGCTTCGGTCGGTGCCTCGCCCGTGAGCAACACCGATAGATTGAAGCTGGTGGTGTTGATGGGCACCTGATCTTTCAATTTTTCCGAGAGGCGGCTTTGCGCCTTGAGTTCGATGTTCTGATCCTCGATGTAGATACCGGAGGTGCGCCGGTCGTTCGCCATGACCACGCCGGCACCGACACCGCCGGCGATTACCGGAAAACAGCCCTGCAGCAGGGGCAGGAGAGCGGCAAGTAATAGGAAGGGAGAGAGTTTGCGCATTATTCGGCTCCTAGTAACAAGTAATCGATGGCATCGCACAAGCAATGCAAGGTGAGTATATGCACTTCTTGAATACGCGCCGTCACGGCCGACGGCACGCATAGGTGGATATCGCCATGGTACAGCGCCTCGGCGATTTGGCCGCCCCCGTTACCGGTGAGGGCGATGACTGAAATCTCGCGATCGTGCGCGGCATGAATCGCTTCCAGCACGTTCTTGGAAGTGCCACTGGTGGAGATAGCGAGCAATAAATCGTTCGATTGCCCCAGGGCGCGTACTTGCTTCGAAAAAATTTGCTCGTAGGCATAGTCGTTGGCGATCGAGGTAATCGTGGAAGTATCGGTGGTGAGCGCCAGGGCCGCCAAACCCGGCCGTTCGCGTTCGAAGCGGTTAAGCAATTCAGCCGTGAAGTGCTGCGCGTCCGCGGCCGAACCGCCGTTGCCGCAGGCCATGATTTTGCCTTCGTGCATGAGACATTGCACCATGCGCTCGGCCGCCGCGGCGATCGGGTCGGCGAGCACCTCCAGCGCTTGCAGCTTGAGATGCGCGCTGTCGGTAAAGTGTTGATTAATGCGATTGATGATATCCATTATCAGGGGCGATTCCAATTTGCTGTGACGAAAGGGCGATTGGGTAAACGGTGAGGGAAGGCAATTGCCGGGTTTTAGGGTTCACGGTTCACTTCATCATCCTATTCAATCGGCGTTGAATGCATTCTTGAGCCATTCTATCGCGCCATCGTTCGCCGCGCCAAGTAGCACGGCATCGAAACGGCAAGCGGGCGGGCGCATGAATTGGCTTAAGTACTGGTTCGCGGTCTTGATCAGCTTCGCTTGTTTGGTGGCTGTGATGCTGGCGCGCGCGCCGCCGAAATCGCTGCGCGTGCGCATGCGCACTTCGGCGAATACCAGCACGTCGCCATCGCGCAGGATCAGGTCGATTTCCCCAAAGCGCGTGCGGTAGTTGGCTTCGACCAGCCTTAATCCCTGGCTTGTGAGATAGTCGAGCGCGCGCCGTTCCGCGGCTTGACCGGTCTCACGGCTGGGCATGATCCAGGACTACGGCGATATTGTCGTGGAACTCGGCGGCGGTGAGCTGGCGCGTGAACTGCCGGTCGGCGCTCAAGCTGATTTGACCGGTGACCCCATCCAAGACATTGCCGCCGGCGGGCATTGTTCCGCGGAAAAAGAGTTGCGCCAGGCGGAAAGCATCGATACCCAGCGCATAGAGCCTCTCGCCGTCGGCGCCCAAGGTCTGTGCGGCACGCGGATAGACCATCACCGCCGGATGGTCCGGCTGCAGCAGCCACGGCATATCGAGAAAACGCACGCCGCTTAAGTCGATGTTATGCTGCGCATCGCCCTCCCCGCCGAAGACTTGCGAGGTGGCATAGCTTGCGATCGTCTCCGGGAGATAGGGGTGAATCAGGCGTGCTTCCGGCGCATTGGCGGCGAGAAAAATGGCATCGGGCTGCGCTGCCGTCACTTGCTCATGCAGGGCTTCAAGATCCATATTCGGCGTGAATTTTATCTGGCCCGCGACCTGCCCTCCCAGGCGTTGCCAGGCTGCGTCGAATGCGGTTTGCAAACGGTTGTCCAGCATGGTGGCCGCGCCGATGACGAGGACGGAATGGTGGCCTTGGGTCGCGATGAATTGCGCTACTTGGCGCGCTTCCGCCTCCAAGGATAAGCCGAATAGATAGAGATTGGGGCGGGCAACGTCGGTATCCGGCACGCTCAATGCGAGTGTGGGCACCAGCGTGATGTCCGCTTCGGCGAGTGCCGCGACCGCATTCTTGGTCAAGGGCCCGACGATGACGCGCGCACCGTCGTCCAGCGCTTGCCGATACACCGCGAGGATGTCGTTCACGTCATCGCCGGTGGGGTAGATGCGTATCGCGGGCGCGCTCAACTGCACTTGCGCGGCGGTGAGAAAGCCCTGTTTTACCGCTTCCGCCGGCTGGCGAAAGGCAGGCGCGTTGAGCGGCAAAATGAGGCCGATAAACCCGGGGGCCGTATCGGCCTTACCTTGCGCAAGATTCTCTGCTAGGGTGGGCAGGGCCAGCACGGCAAGCAGCAGGCCGAAGGCAAGCCGCCGCGCGCGCTGGGAAACATAAACAAAAAGACAGGAAGTCATCGGAAAATGGCCAAGAATGAAGGCCTATTATATGTGGTCGCCACGCCCATTGGAAATTTGGGCGACATTACCTTGCGCGCGCTGGAGGTGCTAAAGCGCGTCGATCTCGTCGCGGCCGAAGATACGCGCCTCACGGGTAATTTGCTGCGGCATTTTGGCATTGGCGCCAAATTGATTTCGGTGCGCGAGCACAACGAACAAGCGGGCGCGTTGAAAGTGATCGCGGCCTTACGCGAAGGCTTGAGCGTGGCATTGGTCACCGACGCCGGCACCCCGGCGGTGAGCGATCCCGGCGCGCGCGTGGTGGCCGCGGTACGCGCCGCGGATTTGCCGGTGGTGCCGATCCCCGGCGCGAATGCGGCGGTGACGGCGCTCTCGGCATCCGGCTTGGCCGCGCCGCATTTTTTATTCTATGGTTTCTTGCCGGCCAAGGCGGGCGAACGCCGCGCGGCCTTGGAAACCCTCAAAGCGCTGCCCTATGCCTCGGTATTTTACGAAGCCCCGCACCGTCTCGGCGATACGGTGGCCGATCTGGCAACGCTCTTGGGCGAGACGCGTGAAATCGTTTTTGCGCGCGAGCTGACCAAAGCTTTCGAGCAAATCCACGTGTGTCCCTTGGGCGAGGCAGCCGCGTGGCTGAGTAGCGACCCCAACCATGGCCGCGGCGAATTCGTGTTGATCGTATCGGGCGCGACCGAAGCGGCGGCTACCGGCGCGGGAGAGCGCGCGCTGAAAATATTATTGCAGGAACTACCGGCCAGCCAGGCCGCGAAACTCGCGGCGCAAATCAGTGGCGAGAAGAAAAATGCCTTGTATGCCTTGGCGCTGAAGCTGCGCGCAT
>DAIAMA010000154.1 GCA_027438535.1 bacterium | reverse complement strand
CGGAGGCGAAGTAAGTGAATTGGCCGTTCTCGCGTTGCACCACGCGGTCTTTTTCGTCGCCGAAATGGGTGGAGCGGAACCAGGTCGCGCCATCCTGCCGATACAGATGCCCGTTCTGTTCAAGCTTGGCGAGCGCTTTGTCCACCAGCGCGCTGTCGAACAGGGATTTTTCCGAGAACCAGGTGTCGAAGGTCACGCCGAATTCGGTGAGATCATTGCGGCAATCGCCGAGCTGCTCGGTCAGCGCCAAGTCGTGAATATAGGCATAATCCTCGCCCAGCAGTTTTTTTGCGTTGGCGATTAGCTGATCGAGATGGCCCTCCTTGTCTTCTTCGACCGAGGGCGCGCCATCCAGCACATGCCACGGCTCGTGCACATAACGATCGGCGTGGGCCACCTGCACCAGCTGCGCCATGTCGCGCACGTAATCGCCTTGGTAAGCGTTGGGCGGGAACGGCACATTGATGCCGTTTAATTCCAGGTAACGCAGCCAAGTCGAGAGCGCCAAAATATCCATCTGACGCCCGGCGTCGTTCACGTAATACTCGCGCGTGACGCGGTAACCGGCGGCGGCGAGCACATTGCACAAGGAAGCGCCGAAAGCCGCGCCGCGTCCATGTCCGACATGCAGCGGGCCGGTCGGATTGGCGGAGACAAATTCCACCTGCACATGCTGGCCGTTCGAGGGTGCCCGGCCGAAGGCGTGGCCTGCGTTGAGAATTTCGGAAACGATGCGTTGCTTGGAGGCGTGGCTCAGGAAAAAGTTGATAAAGCCCGCACCGGCGATTTCGGTTTTTCCCACCCACGGCGAGGACGGTAAGGCGTCAGCGATATCTTTCGCTACCTCACGCGGGTTGCGCTTCAGGCGTTTCGCCAACTGCATCGCCACATTGCAGGCGAAATCGCCATGTGCCGCTTGTTTAGTCCGCGCAAGCTCGATGGCGGCAGGCGGCAAGTCGGAGCCGATAGCGGCCAGCGCATCGGAAATCAATCCGGAGAGATGAGATTTAATGTTGGACATGAGACAAAGGCATAATTATACGGCTTCGCGCCGATTGCCGCATGGCTGTTTAAGCGCCTCTGGCCGGGTTGGGAATAAACTATGGCGGCGCTGCGTCTTACATTAGGTTTATGCCAAAATCAGGGGAGAGCATCATGCCGCTTTTCAGGCATCGGCTAAGCTGGGGGCTGCTGGTTGCCGCCTTATCCGTCGCGCTATGCGCGCGCGCCGAGAACGAAGTCAAGACCCAAGAGGAGGCGGAGGCGGTTATTCGCCTGCAGGATCAGCGTATCGCACAAGAGCCGCAGCGCGCGGCGCACTATGTGCGGCGCGGGGATGCCTACTATTCGCTCAATGACTTGCAGCGTGCCGTCGAGGATTATTCCACCGCAATCCGGCTCGACGCGCGGCAGGATGCGGCATATTTCGGACGCGGCATGGCCTTGGCGCGCCTGGGACTGATCGATGAAGGCATAGCCGACTTCGACGTGTACATTCAACGCCATCCGGACGACACGGTGGCCTATACTAAGCGCGGCGTACGCCATATTTGGCGCGGCGATCTGGATGCCGCCGAGCGCGATTTGAAGCGCGCGGTGGCGCTGGATGCGAGCAATGCCGAGGCGCACGACGATCTCGGCGTGGTCTTCGCCAAGCGTAATCGCCTCGATTTGGCCGTGCCGCATTTTGCGGCCGCCATCGAGCTTGACCCCACATACCAGAAGGCCTACCACAATCTCGGCATTTGTTTTTACCTTAGCAGCCAACACCAAGCGGCGCTGGAGGTGGTGGATGCCGGGCTCCAACTGGATGAGAATAATCGCAGCTCGCTGTTGCTCAAGGCAGCGATTCTCTCGGCGCTGGGGCGCAAGGCCGAAGCGAAGGAAATCGCCGAGCGCGCCGAATTTTTGCCCGAAGGCAACTGGACCGAGCGTTCGGCTCTGATCGATCGCGGAAAAAATATCGACCGGTAATATCGCGCCGGCCACTAACCGGCAAGGGTGCCGGTGCTATGCAGTGACACACAAAGGGGAGATATCATGCCATGTACGCGAAACCTAATTTCGGCGTTCCTGTTCGCCGCGCTGTGCCCAGCAGACAAGGTGTTCGCGGCTGACGTGACAGGGCCGGAATTTCATCGCGCGTTGTTTGCTTTGCAACAGCAGGTGGCGAGTAGCCGCCCGATTCGTAGTGTTGAGGAGACCGGTCAATACGAGGGTGCGGCGGCAGCACGTTACCGGTATCGCGATACGCGCTACTACGATGCCGAGAACGGCCGCTTGCTAGCGCACGTGCGGCGCGATGCCGAACTGGCGGAAGCCATCCACGTCGTCGAAGTGAATATTTTCGATGCCGAGGGCCGATTGATTCGCGACTTCGGCTCGGTGGCGCTGCCCTGGGCGCCGCGCATACCCGTGCGCACGTTTATCAATTTGCACCACTATAACGGTGCGCTGCATAGTTTTCGCCAGTACGACATCGACGGCAACGTGGCGTATGAGTCGTGCGAGGGAGTATTAGCGGGGCAAAAGGTGCACATCGCGCTTGATGCCGTGGATAGGGGCCCTGTTACGGCCGCGTCTGCAGAATATAAGGCATGTTTTGACGGTATGGCGGCGAATTGGCGAGACTATCTTGCGCCGCATTGAGCGCTAGGGACGTACGTAAGCGTAGCCTTCTTTTTGTTTTTGCATGATCTCCACGATGCCCGCCGGCACCACATCCACCGCGCGATTCAATTCTTGCCGCGTGGTGTGCGTCATGGTCATGGTATTGCCGCAAGCCAGCAGCTTCACGCCTTGCTTCGCGGCTTGATCCATGCCGGCGGTGGCTGGCGAACCGGTGCGGAACATAT
The DNA here is from genome assembly GCA_027438535.1 of bacterium. GTDB lineage: Bacteria > Pseudomonadota > Gammaproteobacteria > Burkholderiales > Thiobacteraceae > RBG-16-58-11. The sequence goes on along the minus strand of DAIAMA010000154.1, from coordinate 1,174 downwards.
TGAGTCCCGGCCCATAGGCCACGATTTCAATGGGCATGTGTTTTTTGCCGTAGGCATTGCGCACGTTGCGTGCGTTGATGAGCGCCATCTGCCACTTTTCCGGGTCGTTCTCGCTGACTTGGATAACCACGCCCGTCGGTGTCGCACCGAATCCCGGATAGCCGTGCAGCAGCCAGCCCGCACCGAGGCCTGCGGCCAGTAGCAGCGCGGCGGCCAGCATCGTCTTAGCTTTGCTGGGGGGCGTATCAGCGGCGCGCAGCGGTTCGGGCGGCCGTTGATAGGCGTGCCGCAGCAAATTTTTGATCTGTTGGTATTCGCCCACGCGCTGCTGCAGGGCGGCATCGCGATTGATCGCGTCCAATGCTTGGTTGCGATCGGCCGGGTTCAACTGATTGTCCACGAATGCGCTCAGATGTTCTTCGGATAGATTCGGCTCGCTCATTCTATGCTCCGCAGTTTGGGGTTGAGCACATGCAGGGATGCCGCGGTTTCATGCAGATGCTCGCGCAGTGCCTGGCGCGCACGGCATAGGCGGCTCATCACCGTGCCTATAGGGATGCCGAGCGCTTCAGCGGTTTGGCTATAAGACAGTTCTTCCAGGTCTACCAGGGTGATGACTTGGCGCTGGCCCATGGGTAGCATTGCCACCGCGTGCCGCACCCGGCCCACCAGTTCGCTTTCGGCGTGACGCTCTTCGGGCGAGGCGTCGTGCGCGGGCAGCTCCATGATTTCTTCGATATCGGCCGCGGGGTGCTGGCGCCGATAGTGATCGCGCAGGCAATTGGCCAAGATGCTGAACAACCAAGCCTGCAGTGCCGATTGATCCTTGAGTTGATTTACGGACTTCAGCCCCTTGACTAGCGTCTCTTGCACCAAGTCGTCGGCCAGGCAGGCATCATGGCACCAGGCATAAGCGACCCGATACAGGCACGATCGTGCGGCCGCGATACGGGCTTTCAGTGCGCGTGTATGAAGCAGAGTGGACAATCAGTTGAACCCGGCCGATCGCAACCAAGCATTGGACGCGATCAATCGCGATGCCGCCCTGCAGCAGCGCGTAGGCGAATACCAACAGATCAAAAATTTGCTGCGGCACGCCTATCAACGGCCGCCCGAACCGCTGCGCGCCGCTGATACGCCCCCCAGCAAAGCTAAGACGATGCTGGCCGCCGCG
>DAIAMA010000153.1 GCA_027438535.1 bacterium | reverse complement strand
TTCGGACAAGCCGCAGCGCCGGTAAGCACCGCGGCCGAGCACCGCTTGCGGGTAGCGGCGCCGATGTTGCCGCATATCAGCAACCATACCGATTTCGATGCCTTGCGCTTGCATCCGCAAGTGCAGTTTAGTTATGTGGGGCCGGGGCAGGCGATTCCCGCGGCGGATTTGATCGTGCTGCCGGGCAGCAAGAACGTGCGCGCCGATTTGGCATGGTTGCGCGAGCAAGGCTGGGAAGCGGCGCTGCGGCGTCATCTGCGCTATGGCGGAAAGCTGATCGGCGTGTGCGGCGGTTTTCAGATGTTGGGCCGGGCGCTGCACGATCCGCTCGGTCTCGAAGGTGCGCCGGGCAGCACGGCGGGGTTCGATTGGCTCGCTATCGAGACGACACTGGCGGCGGAGAAACAACTCGCACAAGTCGAAGGCGTGTTGAGCTGGAATAATGCGCCGGTTACCGGCTATGAAATTCATATGGGCGTGTCTTCCGGCGCTGCCTTGCGACAGCCCGCGGTGCATCTCGCCGGTCGCACGGACGGTGCGATTTCTGCCGACGGCCAAATTCTCGGCACTTATTTGCATGGTCTGTTCGATCATCCCGCGGCATGCGCTGCGCTGCTGGCTTGGGCCGGATTGGCGGCGCCGGCCACGCTCGATTACCGCGCCCTGCGCGAGGCGCACATCGAGCGCTTGGCCGATGCGGTGGAGCAGCATGTGGATTTCGACCGGCTGGCGCAATGGCTGCCTCTTAAACAGGCGGTGCTTTGAGCGGATAAGGCAAGCCCGCGATGGTGAGCGTGACGCGCTCGCATTGCTTTGCCACCGCTTGATTTAGCCAGCCCGCTTCATCGCTGAAACGGCGGTTGACTTCTCCCAGCGGCACAATACCCATGCCGACTTCATTGCTGACCAAAATAATATACCCAGGCAGTTTTGGGAGCGCGTCGAGAAACGCTTTTCGTTCTTGTATGAAGCGCGCATTGTTATCCCAGCATGCCAGATTGGTGAGCCATAAGGTCAAGCAATCCACCAGCACGCAATGCTCCGGCGCGGCTTGTGCTTGCAGTGCGCGGGCGAGATGCAGCGGCTCTTCGATTAAGTGCCAGTGGCCGGGGCGGCGCGCTTGATGGCGGGCGATGCGCGCCGCCATTTCCGCGTCTTCGGCGGTGGCCGTGGCGATATAGCTTACCGGCCAGCCGCTGTCGTGAGCGCGTTGTTCGGCAAGCGCGCTTTTTCCGGAACGGCTGCCGCCGATAATGAGTTCGCAAGTCATGGCTTAGATCCGGGTGATTGTACCCAAAACCCGGTTATGTGAGTCCGCGTTATTTATGTAAGCGCTTGCTTATTATTTTGACCTTGGCTAAATGCCCTCGGCGATGTTTTTGTGTCTCATGCAGAGGAAATTATAACCTTACGCCAGAGACGGCCTTCAAAATTAAACCACTTTCAAAATAAAGTGTTAGCGATTGACTTTACAGTGATTTCAAACTTATAGTATTGCCATGGACAGCGAGCTGAAAAGTCTGGAACAAAAAATTTCCCAGTTCGCTGGGTTTTGCCAGCGGCTGCGCGATGAAAACCACTCGCTGCGCCAGCAGTTGGCGGCAGAGCAGAATCAGAACAAGCATCTGAACGATAAATTGGCCGGCGCAAAAGACCGGCTCGAAAACTTGCTCAATCAAATCCCCGAAAGTTAAGCATGGCGTCAGACCCGAAGAGTTTGGACGTGACCATCATGGGCCGGGCGTTTAAAGTCGCTTGCCTGCCGGAAGATCGCGCCGGCTTGCTGGAAGCGGTAGATTACCTTGATCGCAAAATGCAGGAAATAAAAGAAACCGGCAAGGTTGCCAATCTCGAACGCATCGCCATCATGGCCGCGCTAAACATCACGCATGAGTTTCTCACCACACGCGTCGGCGGGTTTAATGTAGGTGACTTTAAGCGTAGAATCGCGGATATGAATAAGCAGATCGATCAATCCATGGCGGATCAGGACGATCTGTTTAAATAAAGCGCGAGCCGTGCTTTAGAGACCGCTTGTCATGCTCCCTGCGGTGCTCGTTTCGGTTAAACATTCCTTGAACCAATGAATCATCCATGGTTACGGCTCTTCGGGTGCTTTTGTGCGCGTCCTTCGCGGATGTACCTACGGCGCTCTTGCTGTGACCCCTTGAACCCTCGGTTCAGGATGATGGCCGCGACGGCATTTGCGGGGAGCACCCTCATCGGCGGAAGCAGGCTGAAGACTGCTTCCGCGCGCTATTGTTCTCATGGATAAAACCACCTTACGCCGCGAGATTCGCGCCCAGCGGCGCGCGTTGACCGTGCATGAAGCGCACGCCGCGGCCCGGCGCTTGCTGCGCTTGGCGCTGCGCCATCGCCTGCTGCGCTACCGGCGCATCGGTTTCTATCTGCCGCTGGGCGAGGAGATCGATCTCACGCCGCTGCTCAATGCGGCGTTGTGGTTGAATAAAGCCTGCTATCTGCCAGTCATTCCCAAGCGCGGTGCACGGCGCATGTGGTTTTCGCGCATCGGCGGCGGGGATGTGTGGTATCAAAACCGTTTCGGTATTTTCGAGCATGGATCATCGGAGCGGGTGCGCGCGCGGCAGCTCGATTTGTTGTTCGTGCCGCTGGTTGCGTTTGACGCGCAGGGCAACCGCCTCGGCATGGGCGGCGGCTTCTACGATACCAGCTTGGCTTATTTGCGCACGCGGCGCATATTCCGCAAACCCAAACTAATCGGTGTGGCGTATGATTTTCAGCGTGTCGAGTCCTTGCCGCGCGAGGTGTGGGATGTGCCGCTGGACGCGGTGTTGACCGATCGTGCACTGTATCGTTTCAGAAAGCAGACATGCGTTACTGGTTGATGAAATCCGAGCCGTCCGATGTCAGCATCGACGACTTGGCCAAGCTGCCGAATCAATCGGTGGCGTGGTACGGCGTGCGCAATTATCAAGCGCGCAATTTCATGCGCGATCAAATGAAGGTGGGCGACAAGGTGTTGTTCTACCATTCCAACTGCGAAGAACCCGGCATTGCCGGTCTCGCGGTGGTGAGCAAGCTCGCTTACCCGGACGAAACCCAGTTCGATCCGAAAAACAAATATTTCGACCCCAAGGCCACGCGCGAAAATCCACGCTGGTTTAATGTCGACGTGAAGCTGGTGAAGAAAACCCGGCTGATCTCCATCAAGGAATTGCGCGAGCATCCGCAGCTCGCCCATATGCGCACCTTGCAGAAGGGCAACCGGCTCTCGATCACGCCGGTGGATCCCAAGGAATGGGCGTTCATACAAACCCTTCTGTGAAAGAGCATTGGATCAATAGTGTATGACCAGCCTGGCTACCTTCTCTATCGCTGAATGGAGCGCTTATCTCGCGCTCGGCTTGTTCGCGGGCTTCGTCGCGGGCTTATTGGGTGTGGGTGGCGGCTTGGTTATTGTGCCGGTGCTCATATTTATTTTCACCGCACATCATTTTCCTGCCCAATATATAGTGCATCTCGCGCTCGGTACTTCGCTGGCGAGCATTATTTTTACTTCGATTTCCAGTTTCCGCGCGCACCATACGCACGACGCGGTGAATTGGAAAATATGGCGCGAGGTCACGCCCGGCATTGTCACCGGCACGCTGCTGGGTAGCGTGCTGGCGGCGTATCTTTCGGCGTATTCCCTCAAGGTGTTTTTCGCGGCTTTCGGTATCTTCACCTGCTTGCCGCCGGCATTGCCTTTAAGCGATGCGGCGCGCTTTTTGGCATTTGCCAGCACTTGCGGTAAATCATTTTCTCCATACAGGTCCAGCACGGGTATTTTAATCCCGGCGTAGGTATCCCCGCCGCCAATGCCGAGCGATGCCCAGCCGGCAAGCTGGTCTTGGTGCTTCACCACATACACTCGGCTCATGCGCGAGCCCATGCTATGGGATACGATGGCGATTTTCTTGTAGCCCTTGGCCTTGAGGAAATCCACCGCGACGCCGATGCGCCCGGCCGCCTCCGGGAAGGTGGCCGGGTATTGTTCTGCCTTGGCATC
>DAIAMA010000152.1 GCA_027438535.1 bacterium | reverse complement strand
GAGGGACGTAATATCCGGCCGACGTCATACGAACATTAAGAGATCGATTCTTTACATCACGCCGATTCTATTTTTTTCACGTATTGATCGACTTCCTGCTTCAACGATTCCGTTCTTTGCCGAAGATCGTGGATATCTCTCACTATTGCATCCGAATGTTCGAATAACTCGCTATGTACGCGCTCGTTAAGCCGGTGCGCCGCTTCATGCGCTAAACGAAGCAAATCGACCAAGTCGCTGACGGCATCGAGGGCGCCGCTTCCTTCTTCTCCAATTGTGCCCATTACCAGCCCTTCAAATAATGAGAGGTAGAAACGCTATTATTTCGAATCGTATGGCCAAATCACATTGGTTTAATCCTAGCAAATCACTCACGGAATTCAAGACAAGCCTGCCGCTTGCCTTCCCCGTATCGACGGTTCGCAGATGGTTAGGCCAAGCGCCCGTGGCAATGCTTGTACTTCTTGCCGCTGCCGCAGGGGCAAGGGTCGTTACGCCCGACTTTTTCTTCATGGCGCACGAAGGGCGTATGCGGCTCGGCTGCCTCGGCGGCGGTATCCGCTTCGCCCTGGGCCAGCACTTCATCGTAATCGGCATGGTGATACTGAATGTTTTCCGGCGCGGTGCGCGCGTCCACCACTTCCACGTCTTCCGGACTGCGAATCTGTACCGTCATGGTGACGCGCGTCACTTCATACCAAATCGTATCGAGCATGCTGGAAAACAGCTCGAACGATTCGCGCTTGTATTCCTGCTTCGGATTTTTCTGCGCGTAGCCGCGCAAATGGATGCCCTGGCGCAGATGATCCAGCGCCGACAGATGCTCGCGCCAATGCGTATCCAGGCTTTGCAGCATGATGCCGCGCTCGAAGTGGTGCATGCCTTCCGCGCCCACGCTATCGATTTTCGCTTGATAATGCGCATGCGCCGCGTCGATGATTTTTTTGAGCAAGCCTTCCGCGTCCAGCCGCTCATCTTCATCCAGCCACTGCTGCAGCGGTAGATCGAGGTTCAGCTCGGCGGCCAGATTTTGGGTCAGCCCGGCGATATCCCATTGCTCGGCCACGGTCTCGGGCGGCACGTACTGATGGAAAATGCTCTCCAGCACTTGCTCGCGAATACCGGTGATGGAATCGGTAATATCTTCCGATTCCAATAACTCGTTACGCTTTTCGTAAATCGCCTTGCGCTGGTCGTTGGCGACGTCGTCGTATTCCAGCAATTGTTTGCGCATATCGAAGTTGCGCGCCTCGACTTTACGTTGCGCATTTTCGATCGCGCGCGTCACCCACGGATGCTCGATCGCCTCGCCTTCCGGCATTTTGAGCCGGTCCATGATCGCGGCCACGCGGTCGGAAGCGAAAATGCGCAGCAGCGGATCTTCCAGCGACAAATAAAACCGGCTCGAGCCCGGATCGCCCTGGCGTCCGGCACGGCCGCGCAGTTGATTATCCACCCGGCGCGATTCGTGGCGCTCGGTGCCGATGATGTGCAAGCCGCCCATGGCGATAACTTTATCGTGGCGCTCCTGCCACTCGGCGCGCAGCCGATTGATGCGTTCTTGTTTCTGCTCCTCGCTCAGTGCCTCATCGGCGTTCACCGCATCGATATCGCCCTGCGGATTGCCGCCCAGCACGATATCGGTACCGCGTCCCGCCATATTGGTGGCGATGGTGATCATGCCTGGACGGCCGGCTTGCGCCACGATATCGGCCTCGCGCGCGTGCTGCTTCGCATTCAATAATTGATGCGGCAGTTTTTCTTGCTTGAGCAAGCCGGAAAGATATTCGTTAATTTCAATCGAGGTGGTGCCGACCAGTACCGGTTGGCCGCGCAACTGGCAATCCTTGATGTCCGCGATTACCGCGGCGTATTTTTCCTTGAAGGTGCGGTATACCTGATCCATGCGATCCTGCCGGATCATGGCGCGGTGGGTCGGGATAATCACCGTTTCCAGATTATAAATCTGCTGAAATTCGTAGGCTTCGGTATCGGCGGTACCGGTCATGCCGGCAAGCTTGGCGTACAAGCGAAAATAATTCTGAAAGGTGATCGAGGCCAGAGTTTGATTTTCTTTTTGGATCGCCACGCCTTCTTTCGCTTCCACCGCCTGATGCAAGCCATCCGACCAGCGGCGGCCGGACATCAAGCGCCCGGTGAATTCGTCGACGATGATCACTTCGCCGTCTTGCACCACGTAGTGCTGGTCGCGGTGATACAGCGCATGCGCACGCAGCGCGGCATACACATGGTGCATCAGCGCGATATTCGCCGCATCGTAAAGACTGCTGCCGGGCGCGAGCAAGCCGGCCTGGGTCAGCAATTCCTCCGCGTGCTCGTGGCCGGCTTCGGTCAGCAATACTTGATGCGCTTTTTCGTCCACGGTGTAATCGCCGGGGCCTTCTTCCACCTCGACCTTCGCCAGCTTCGGCGCGAGCGCATCGACCTTCACGTACAAATCGACGTTGTCTTCGGCTTGGCCGGAGATGATGAGCGGCGTGCGCGCTTCGTCGATGAGGATCGAATCCACCTCGTCGATGATGGCGTAATTGAGCTTGCGCTGTACCCGCTCCTCCGGCGTGAACACCATGTTGTCGCGCAGGTAATCGAAACCGAATTCATTGTTGGTGCCGTAGGTGATGTCGGCGGCGTAGGCTTGCTGCTTCGCTTCATGATCCATCTGCGACAAATTGCAGCCCACGCTCAAACCCAAGAAGCGATGCACGCGCCCCATCCATTCCGCATCGCGGCTGGCCAGGTAGTCGTTTACCGTAATGATGTGCACGCCCTTGCCGGTCAAGGCATTGAGGTAGGCGGGCAGCGTCGCCACTAGGGTTTTGCCCTCGCCGGTGCGCATTTCGGCGATCTTGCCGTTGTGCAGCGCCATGCCGCCGATCAATTGCACGTCAAAATGGCGCATATCGAGCACGCGCCGCCCGGCCTCGCGCACCACGGCAAAAGCTTCCGGCAGCAATTCATCCAGGGTGGTGCCGTCGGCGACGCGTTGTTTGAATTCGATGGTCTTGGCCGAAAGCTCCTGATCGGAGAGCGCCTGCATCTGCGGCTCGAGCGCGTTGATGGTGCGAACCGTAGCGGCGTATTGTTTGACCAGCCGTTCATTGCGGCTGCCGAACACTTTTTGAAGCAGAGCAGTAATCATGGTTGTTCTTCGACAAATAAAATTAAGGTGCAATCGCCGCGTGAACGCTCACGCAACGCTTGCACCTTATCGTAATAAGGCCTGGGGTCAGCCCGGCAAGTTCATATAGCGGGTGGGATTTTGCGGCGTACCGTTCAAGAGGACTTCGAAGTGCAGATGCGGCCCGGTGGAACGGCCCGTGCTGCCGACTTCGCCGATCTTCTGGCCGCGCAACACCACGTCGCCCTCCTTCACCAGGAGTTTGGAAGCGTGGGCATATCGGCTTACCAGCCCATTGCCGTGGTCGATCTCGATCATATTACCATAGCTCGGATTGTTCGCCGAGTAGATGACAATCCCGCCCGCCGCGGCTCTGATCGGGGTGCCGGGTTCGGCCGCGAAATCCACGCCTTCGTGCATCGCGCGCTGCCCGGTAAAAGGATCCAAACGCCAGCCAAAATTAGAAGAGAAAAAGCCGGTACTCACCGGCAAGCCGGAAGGCAACGCCGCCTTGCGCACTTGCTCGCGCGACAGCAGCGATTCCATGACCGCCAGTTGATCGGTTTTGTCGTCCAGCGCATGCGCGAGCTTTGTCAGCTCCACTTGGAAATCCTGCATGCTCAGCGGCAGTACCTTGCCGGGGATCAGCGGACCGCCGCGGCCCGGTTTGCGGTCGAAGTTGATTTCATCTTTCTTGATGCCGGAGATCTTGGCCACGCGCTCGCCCAGGGCATCGAGCCGCATCACTTGCGCTTGCATTTCGCCCACTTTCACCGCCATGGCGGCCAAACGCTGCTGGGTCGCATCGCGGTTTTTTTCGGCCTCGGATTGTTGCGCGGACACCACGAGCTTTTGTACCATCGGCAAGCGCAAGCCGCCGAACTGGAATAGGATGAGATAGCCGAAACCGGCGCT
>DAIAMA010000151.1 GCA_027438535.1 bacterium | reverse complement strand
GCGCATTATGCGCGGGTGGGTAACCCGGAATTCCGGCTGTTAAAATCCGCCACGCCGGGAAGCTACACGTTTATTTTGCCGGCCACGCGCGAAGTGCCGCGCCGCTTGCAGCACCCGAAGCGCGCCACCATCGGTTTGCGCGTGCCGCAGCATCCGGTGGCGCAAGCGCTGTTGCAAGAATTGCGTGAGCCGCTATTAAGCTCGACCTTGATTATGCCCGGCGACGAATTGCCGCTGAACGACCCGGAACAAATTCGCGAGCGGCTCGAGCACCAAGTCGCGCTGGTCCTGGATGCCGGTTTCTGCGGCTTGGAGCCGACCACGGTGATCGACCTCACCGGCGAACTGCCGGCCGTGGTGCGTAAAGGCCGAGGCGATTTAAACCTGTTTGGATTGGAGCATTGATGGACCTGAACGTGATGCAGAAATTGATCGTGTTTGCGTTACCGGTGATTTTCGCCATTACCTTGCACGAGGCGGCGCACGGCTACGCAGCCAAATATTTTGGCGATTTGACAGCCTATCAAGCGGGGCGCATCAGCCTGAACCCGCTGCGCCACATCGATCTGGTGGGCACGCTGCTGGTGCCGGGAATTATTTTGCTCACGAGTAGCTTGCTCGGCGGCGGATTTATTTTGTTCGGCTGGGCCAAGCCGGTGCCGGTCAACTTCGGGCGGCTGCGCCGCCCCAAGCAGGATATGTTCTGGGTCGCGGCGGCCGGGCCGCTGGCGAATTTAGCGATGGCCTTGTTCTGGGGCATAGTGATGCGGGCCGGGCTGGCGCTGCACAATACGTTTTCGGAGCCCATGTTACTCATGGGCGCAGCGGGAGTTTTTATCAACGCCGTTTTGATGGTCTTGAATTTGTTTCCCTTGCCGCCGCTCGATGGCGGGCGCATCGCGGTCAGCGTATTACCGAATCCTTACGCCTATCGCTTCGCGCGGATCGAGCCCTATGGCATGATCATTCTGCTCGTTTTATTATTCACGGGTATTCTCGGATCCGTCATGTGGCCGCTAGTAGAGTTCACAATGTCGAGCGCCGTCGCGCTGGTGGGCATAAAGTTCGAGCAATTCCTGACAATCCTTATGTATCTCCTCAAGTAGAAAGATTATGAACATGTTCATCGAACGCGTGCTGTCCGGCATGCGCCCCACCGGCAGTCTGCATCTGGGCCATTACCACGGGGTGCTCAAGAATTGGATTCAACTGCAGCACGAATATGAGTGTCTATTCTTCGTAGCCGATTGGCACGCGCTGACCACGCACTACGACAATCCGCATCTCATCGAACAAAGCGTGTGGGACATGGTGCTGGATTGGCTCGCCGCCGGCGTCGATCCCGCGCATGCCACGCTATTCATCCAATCGCGCGTGCCGGAACATGCCGAGTTGCATTTGCTGCTGTCGATGATGACGCCGCTGGGCTGGTTGGAACGCGTGCCGACCTACAAAGACCAGCAAGAAAAACTCACCGAGAAAGATTTGTCCACGTACGGCTTTCTCGGTTATCCGCTGCTGCAAAGCGCTGATATTCTGATCTACCGTGCGAATCAAGTGCCGGTGGGCGAGGATCAAGTGCCGCACATCGAGTTCACGCGCGAAATCGCGCGCCGCTTCAATCATCTCTTTGGCCGCGAGCCGGGATTCGAGGAAAAAGCGCTGCTGGCCGTGAAGAAACTCGGCTCGAAAAAAGCCAAGCTGTATCACGAATTGCGCACGCGCTACCAAGAGCAGGGCGACGACGAAGCGCTGGAATCCGCCAAGGCGCTGCTCAACGAAGCGCAGAACCTTTCTCTGGGCGATAGTGAACGGCTGTTCGGCTACTTGGAGGGTGGCGGCAAAATGATCTTGGCCGAACCGCGGGCGCTGCTTACCGCCGCCGCCAAAATGCCGGGGCTGGATGGGCAAAAAATGTCCAAGTCCTATCACAACACCATCAGCCTGCGCGAAGACACCGACAGCGTGGTGAAAAAGATCCGCACTATGCCCACCGACCCGGCGCGCGTGCGCCGCACCGATCCGGGCGATCCTGCAAAGTGCCCGGTGTGGGCGCTGCATCAGGTGTATTCGAGCGAACAGACAAAACAGAGCGTGGTGCAGGGTTGCACTTCTGCGGGCATAGGCTGCATCGAATGCAAGCAGCCGGTGATCGATGCGGTGCTGGAAGAACAAAAACCCATGCACGAACGCGCCAAGCCGTATGAGGAAGACCCGACTCTGATCCGCAATCTCATCGCCGATGGCTGCGAAAAAGCGCGCGAACTGGCGCAGGAAACGCTGCGCGACGTGCGCGAAGCGATGGGCTTGAATTATAGCTAGCCCGCCTTCTTTCCGACTCCATTCCATGGACGCTATGCACGAAATAAAGCCCGGCCAATCGATAGAACTCCTGAAGGCGTTGCATATCCTCACGCGCGACGGGAAGATGAATCAAGATAGCCGGCGCAAGCTCAAACAGGTTTACCACCTGTATCAATTCATCGAGCCGCTGCTGCAAGAAGTGCAACAAGACCACCCCGACATTCAATTGGTCGACCATGGTGCGGGGAAATCGTATTTGGGTTTTCTGCTGTACGATTTGTTTTTCAAAACGCTGAACAATGCATCGCATATTTACGGCATTGAAACGCGGGATGAATTGGTCGCGCGGTCGCAGGCGCTGGCGGAAAAATTGCATTTTCCCGGCATGTCTTTCTTGCATCTGTCGGTCGCGGCGTCGATCGAGTCCGAGCGTCTGCCGGCGCGAGTCGATGTGGTGACGGCGCGCGAAAGCACGGCAGCGTACTGATGAAGAGGGCAAGTTTAACATGGGCAAAACAGACAGAATAGCGGCGTTTTGCTATGATTTGTGAGTTTTCCTTAATGTTACCGCATGATTAAAGTCGATTTGCATAGCCATTCCACTGTTTCCGACGGGCTCATGACGCCGCGCGAATTGGTGCGGCACGCGGCCGCCCAGGGCGTGCAGGTGCTTGCGCTCACCGATCACGACGATGTGGCGGGGATAGGCGAGGCGCGGGAAGCGGCGGCGCAAGCCGGCCTTACTTTGATTGCAGGCACGGAGATTTCCGTTTCTTGGCGCAACCGCACCCTGCATATTTTGGGCTTGCGCATCGATCCGGAACACCCGGCCTTGCAACAAGGCTTGGCGCGGATTCGCGAATCGCGCCTCGTGCGTGCGCAGCGTATCGCGGAAGAGTTAGCGAAAATCGGCATTGCGGATAGCTTGGAAGGCGCGCGCGCGCAGACCGCGGAAGGCATCATCAGCCGTACCCATTTCGCGCGTTTTTTGATCGCCAATGGTCACGCCAAAGATATGAAGAGTGTATTCAAGCGCTACTTAGTCAAGGGCAAGCCCGGCTATGTGCAGCACGCTTGGGCCAGCTTGGAAGAAGCCGTGGCATGGATTTTAGCCGCCGGCGGCGTGGCGGTGATCGCGCATCCCGGCCGCTATGATTTAGGCAAGACGCTGATGGGCGATCTGCTCGCCGAATTCAAACAGTTGGGCGGCGCGGGGATGGAAGTCGTTTCCGGCAGTCACCATCCGGATCAATACGGGCAGTACGCCCTGCTGGCACGGCAATTCGGCTTGCGTGCCTCGCGCGGCTCGGACTATCACGGTCCCGGCCATAGTTATATGGATATGGGCAGGCTGCCCGATCTGCCGAGCCAATGCGAACCCGTGTGGCACGATTGGCAAGAGGTGCTGGCGCGCGCGGCATGAGCGAAGCGCTGGTTGCCGCTTCGCACCCCCTATGGCTCAGTACTTCACCATCCATCCAGAAAATCCGCAGCCGCGCTTGATTCGCCAAGCGGTGGAAATCGTGCGTGCCGGCGGCGTGATCGTGTACCCCACGGATTCCTGCTATGCGCTGGGCTGCCATATCGGCGACAAAGATGCCGAGCGCGTGATCCGCGAGATTCGCCAAGTGGGAAGCGATCATCACTTCACCTTAGTGTGCCGCGATTTGTCGGAGATCGCGCATTATGCGCGGGTGGGTAACCCGGAATTCCGGCTGTTAAAATCCGCCACGCCGGGAAGCTACACGTTTATTTT
>DAIAMA010000150.1 GCA_027438535.1 bacterium | reverse complement strand
TAGCATGGGGGTTTTTCTCCGTCTAGTGGTGACTGATTCAAAAGTGGCTCTCGAGCGCGGTTTCCCGGCTAGTGCTGACATGGCAAGATGCATGCCATGAAAAGCGCAAAAACCGCATCATTCGATTCAAATGCTTGCGTATTTTCGCGTTCGGACGCGTGGAGATTTTGTCGTTATTCAACGACAAGAATTTTGACGGATATGTTCTATCCCGTTAGAAAATAGACACGTAGCGCTATTCTTGCCTGTCGCCAAACGGCGACTCTTTTCTCGCGTTCGCACCGCGATTTGTCTATGGTTAAACATTCATTTTTCGCCTTGCCCATGTGTGCTATACCTAGACTCCATGAGAAAAGCTGAGATGCCCATGAATCCAAGCCACACGATGAATCTTGCCTTCGATGCGCCGAATGGCGGGCGATGTTTTGCTACGCGATAAAGAACAAAGCCATCGCCTGCACGAACCGGGGCTGATGATCAGTAGCGTCGACCCGATTAGCGGCCAGGAAATAGCGGATCTGGCGGGGCGCCCCTACATCATCGATGGTAATATGGCGATTTATTTTGAATCCGCCGAAACTCGGCAGGCTTACCGGGATATCCCCATAGACCACCCCTTCAGGCTACAAGACAACCCGGATGAGGATGGCGAGGCGGAAGGTTAGGCACGGCGATCGATGCATATATCCATGAGATGTTCTCAAGTTATTCTCTGCGCCATGCTCGCGACGCTCATGGTCTCTTGCGCGAATACAGACACAGGGGAAAACACCCCCGTATATGCGAGCGATGCCACGCTTATCGCAAAAATAAAGACCCGGTTATCCGAAGATAAAAGCGTGAGCCGGCTTGCGATCAACGTCGAGGCCAATCAAGGCATTGTTCGCCTGAGCGGTTTCGCCAAAACCGCAGCCGAAAGACAGCGCGCCGTTAATTTAACGCGGTCTATAAAAGGCGTCGTCGCGGTAAAAAACGATATCCAACTCCAGTAAATGTTCGAACCCGGCTGGACACGCTAAAACCCGTCCCTCGGCCCATTTTTTTCTGGCAAAAAATGCGTAACATTGCTATGCTTCATCCACCTAGGCGTCCCCCGACTCCATGCGCCGACTACACGCCACCTCGCTATTTTTTCCGCTCTTGTCTGCTATAACGCAGACTGCCGGCCGCCGCATCCCCTCCGTCACCACAATTCGTTCGTGCTTATCCAGGGCGGGACGGCTTGATGCCAGGCATAATAATAAAATGAGTGCACGATGCCTATTCTCCGGCCTATCGATTCGCACCAAACGAAGCTACGCTAACATACGCTTTTAACGATAAGGGGAGGCACCATGGAACTGCAAGGCTCATTGCAAATGACCACCGGCGGCATCACGCTGGATAATTACATGCTGCTATTGCTCGGCATCATGGTCGCCGCCGGCATCCTTGGCGGCGCAGCCAATTACTTCATGAGCGAGAAAAGCGGCGGCATTTCCGCCAAGGACTTGGCGAAATACGCAATACTGGGTATTGTCGCCGCGCTCACCGTGCCGCTGTTCCTCAATATGATCTCCAGCGATCTGCTCGCCGGAGCAAAGTCGCGGCCAATCGATTTATTCGTATTTGCCGGGTTCTGCCTATTATTCGTATTGTTCTCGCGCCGCTTCGTGGAAAACGCGGCCACGAAATTGCTGTTGCAACTTGATCAACTGCGCCGCTAAAGACACGCCGCGCCCGCACCGAAAGGAGGCATCATGAGCAACACTATCGCGCCACTCGACGGCTATATGCTGACAGTCCTCGGCCTGATGCTGGCCACGGGCTTGCTCGGCGGCATCGCCAATTTCTTTCTGAGCGACATCGAGGGCCAAGCCTCCTTGCGCGCGCTGGCGAAATTCATGGTGCTCGGCATTGTCGCCGCGCTCACCGTGCCGCTGTTCCTCAATATGACGTCGAGCAATCTGCTTGAATTCGGACGTAATCGTCCCACCGCCCTGTTCGTATTCGCCGGTTTTTGCCTGATCTATGTGTTGCTCTCGCGCCGCATTTTCGAGGGTATCGCGCATAAGCTGTCGCAGCTCGGACAAAAGCAGCGCAACGACGGCGCGGTAAGCGGCACACCGCGCACCACCGAGGATTTTTTTCGCGCCGGCCTCTCCGGTACCGACCTCGAAATCATGCGTGCCGTATCGCAAGGCGGTTCGGTGTACGAAAATCTTTCCGATCTCGCCAATGAAACCATGCCCTCCAAGGAATTCGTGAACGACCGGCTGGCGCTGCTACGGCAATTGGGCCTGCTGGAGTTGCGCGCCAATGAGAAGAATATTCTGCATATGTGCCTTTCCTCCGCCGGCGCGCGATTATTATCGGAAGCCTCGAACAGCGGCCATGCTTAGCCATGTCGCACCCCGCCTTCCAACTCCACGGCAGACCTAAATAAATGGAAACGCTAAAAAACGAATTGGAAAAACAACTCCATGCCGCCCAGACCGGGGACACGCCGAGTGAAGTGTTCATGAAACAATTGCTCGGCTCGCAAATCTTCATGCCGGTGAAGGACGACCCCGCCATTGGCGGCATTCAGCGTTCGACCCGCGCGCAGCCGCTGGTGGTACAAGACGATGGCGGCGCGAGCGCGCTGGTGCTGTTCACCAGCCCGGAACGGGCCAAACCGTTTCTGGCGCACTATCCGGAGTTCAAGGGCGGACTATTGACCGAGTTCACTTGGATACTGGAAAAAATGGATGCCGGCTTCGGCATTATGATTAATCCCGGCGATGAGTTGGGTATCGACATCGAACCGGAACTGGTGCGGCAGCTAGCCGAAAGCGCGGCACGGCCGAATTAAGCGCTGCCTGATTACAGCCCCGGCAGCATCCCCTTCATATTCCGCATCATCTTGGCCATGCCGCCCTTGGCCAAGGTTTTCATCATTTTTTGCATTTGCTCGAACTGGCTCAGCAAGCGATTGATTTCTTGCACCTGCACCCCAGCGCCGGCGGCGATGCGCCGTTTGCGCGTGGCTTTAAGGATGGCCGGATTACGGCGCTCGGCGGGCGTCATGGAATTGATGATGCCCTCGACACGTTTCAGCGCTTTATCATCCACCGGCTTGCCTTGGGCGGCTTGCGCGAGATTGCCCGGCAATTTATCCATCAGCGCGGAGACGCCGCCCATTTTTTGCATTTGCTGCAACTGCGCTTTAAAGTCCTCCAGGTCGAAGCCCTTGCCGGATTTGAGTTTCTTGGCGAGCTTGCCCGCTTCCTCTTGATCGACTTGCTTATGCGCCTCCTCGATCAGCGACAGCACGTCGCCCATGCCGAGAATGCGCGATGCCATGCGCTCGGGGAAAAAAGGTTCAAGCCCGGTAAGCTTCTCCGACACGCCGGCGAATTTGATCGGCTTGCCGGTGACGTGGCGTACCGAGAGCGCCGCGCCGCCGCGCGCATCGCCATCCAATTTGGTGAGCACCACGCCGGTCAACGGCAAGGCTTCATTGAATGCCCGCGCGGTGTTGACGGCATCTTGGCCCTGCATCGCATCCACCACGAATAGAGTTTCGACCGGATCCAAGGCCGCATGCAGCGCGCGAATTTCGTCCATCATCGCCGCGTCGATCGCCAAGCGGCCGGCGGTATCCACGATCAGCACATCATAGTAGCGCGTCTTGGCGTGCGTAAGCGCGGCGCGGGCGATATCCAGCGGTTTGCCGGTAACGGGCGCGTCGAAAAAATCCACTTCAAGCTGCTTGCCGAGCTGCCGCAATTGCTCGATGGCGGCGGGGCGATACACGTCGCAACTGACCAGCAATATTTTCTTTTTCTGCTCCTTGAGCAGCCGCGCCAGCTTGCCGCAGGTGGTGGTTTTCCCCGCGCCTTGCAGTCCGGCCATGAGAATGACGGCGGGCGGCGTGGTGGCGAGATTCAGCGGCGCTTGGTCCGCGCCCATGAGCGCGGCCAACTCTTCGTGCACCACTTGAATCAGCGCCTGGCCCGGCGTGAGGCTGCCGATCACATCGCGCCCCAGCGCGCGCGCTTTCACATGCGCGATAAAATCGCGCACCACCGGCAGCGCCACGTCAGC
>DAIAMA010000014.1 GCA_027438535.1 bacterium | reverse complement strand
CGAGGTGCCGCCGTATTTTTGTACTATCAGGGCCATGCGTATTCCAAAAAGTAAAAATTATACCGAATTTAAGCGGTCTGAGGAATGGACGGCATAGCGGCGAAGCTTCGTCCAGGTCGACGAAGCCATGACAATCAGGTTTATGGGGCTTTTTGCTCGGCTAATTTGGCGTTCTAAGGAGAAGATTGCCTGAAACCGTGGTTTTAAAGGGTCAGCGAGTTGTTTGGGAGTTATGCTAGAATTTGTAAATATTCTGCAATAAACCTGGCATTACATTTGCATGTCAAAGCCATAGAACTTGCATATGTAACCAGTCGAAAAAGGAAATATTCATGAAATTGCTCGAAAAAGTTGTGAATCCACGGGATATCCGGCGCAAGCTCGGTCTCAATCAGCAAGACTTCTGGACCAAGATCGGCGTCACTCAAAGCGGCGGTTCGCGCTACGAGAGCGGCCGTAAAATGCCTAAGCCGGTGAAAGAGTTGCTGCGCTTGGTGCATGTGGAGCAGATCGACCTAAGCCGGCTCAAACGCGAAGATCTCGAAATTATCGAGTATCTGAAGGATACCCACGCTGACCTATATAAGAGCCTGAAAAAAGCGGCCAAGGGCGGACGTAAGAGTTCGGAGGCGGAATAAGCCAGGGGGCGAGGCATGCCTCCGCCTCTACTATGGCGCAATGTGTACCACCGATAAACCGAGTTGTTCAATGCGCCGCGCAAAGTCCGCCAACCATGCTTGCGGCAAAGCCGAGAGCCGCGGTGCTTCCGGTTGGTGGCTTTGGCGCGCGATGCCATATAATAAGACACCTTTCAAGGGCACCCCTTGCATGACCAAGCGCGAAAGTAGCGCCAAGTAGGCTTCTTGTTCCACGGCCGTTGGCGGCATAGCGTCGAGCGCGAACACGCAAGTTTGTATCCAGGTGGGGCACAGCGATGCCGCCAGCGCGAGATGCTCCGCGGCTTGTTTGAGCGATTGGCGCGTGTTGTTGATGCGGTCTATGCCTTCGCGCGTGGCGGAATCGAGCTTGTACCATACCTCGCCGTTCAATTTCGCCATGCGTTTCAATCCAAGCTGCACCGGCGCACGCGCGATTAAACTGCCGTTGGTGATCAATACCAGCTTGATCTTACCCGCCAGGCCAAAACGCTTCATCACGCGGCCGATGCGTTGAATGACTTCCGGAAAGGCTTTGGCGCTGGTCGGCTCGCCATTGCCGGAGAGCGCGATGTCGTTCAGCCGCCGCGCGCCTTCCGGTACCCGCGTCTGCATGAAGTCCCCGTGCACAATAGCAGTGAGCATCGCCGTCAGCTCGGTTTCCAATTGATCGAGATCGATAAGCGGCGCCGCACCGCGTTTGAGTCCCGGCACTTGGCAGTAGATACAGCGCCAGTTACAGGCATTGTTCGGATTCAGGTTGATCCCGACCGACACCCCGCCGGCACGGCGCGACACGACCGGATAAACATAGGTCATGTGCGCCGCATCGCGGTCATGATCGCGGATCGAAAGCAGTGTTTTGCTTGGCTTGGACATAGCGGCATTCTAAAGGCTAATGCGTGAAATGTTATACTGACGCGAATAATGACTGGTTTTATTCAATGTTAATTACCCGCAGACTCGAATTCGATGCCGGCCACCGTATCCCGCACCACAAAAGCCAATGCCGGCATTTGCACGGCCACCGTTATGCCCTGGAAGTGACGCTCTCGGGCGAGATTATCCAGATCGAGGGCGTGTCGGAGCAAGGCATGGTGATGGATTTTTCCGATGTCAAAGACATTGCGCTGCAAAAAATCGCGCAGGTCTGGGACCATGCGTTTCTGGTGTATCGCGGCGATAGCGAAGTGCTGGATTTTCTCAACGGCTTGGCCGGGCATAAGACCGTGGTGCTGGATAGCGTGCCCACCGCGGAAAACCTCGCGCTCGCTGCCTTCGCCATACTCGATGCGGCGTATATCGATGTCTACGGCAATCACCTGCGGCTCGAACGGGTGCGCCTGTATGAGACGCCGAATAACTGGGCCGACGCCGTGCGCGGCCAAATCTAAGGGAGTAGTAGTCAATGAATTTGGACAAAGTGACCTCCGGCCGCGACGTGCCGAACGACATCAATGTCATCATCGAAATTCCGATGCATGGCGACCCGATCAAATATGAAGTGGACAAGGAAACCGGCGCCATGTTCGTCGATCGCTTCATGTCCACGGCCATGCACTATCCTTGCAATTACGGCTATGTGCCGCACACGCTATCGGAAGACGGCGACCCGGTGGATGTGCTGGTGGTGACGCCGGTGGCGCTCATTACCGGCGTGGTGGTGCGTTGCCGCCCGGTGGGCATGTTGAAGATGACGGACGAGGCGGGCGTGGATGCGAAAATTATCGCGGTGCCGGTCGATAAACTATGCAGTCTGTACAAGGAAATCCAAAAGCCAGATGACTTATCTTCGTTGCTGCTCAAGCAAATTTCGCACTTCTTCGAGCACTACAAAGATTTGGAACCCAATAAATGGGTGAAGGTGGAAGGCTGGGTGGGCGCGGCCGAAGCAAAAGCCGAAATCATGGCAGGTGTCACGCGCTATCAGCAGGCATCGCCGAAGCCTAACTTTTAGGCGTCTATTGCCCGAAAAAATCCTTCACTTTATCCATCCACCCCTTCGCGCGCGGGTTGTTGTCCCGGCCTTGACCGATGCCTTCTAGCTCGCGCAGCAATTCCTTCTGCCGCGCATTGAGATTGACCGGCGTTTCCACCACCACATGGCAGTAGAGATCGCCATATTGCTGGCTGCGCACGCCTTTGATCCCCTTGCCGCGCAAGCGGAATACCTTTCCGGTTTGGGTTTCTTCGGCGATTTTGATTTTGGCGTGGCCGTCCAAGGTGGGGATGTCGATATCGCCGCCGAGCGCGGCGGTGGTAAAGCTCACCGGCATTTCACAGTGCAAGTCGTCGTGGTCGCGCTTGAACACCGGATGTTCTTTGAGCTGAATCATGACATACAAATCGCCTGGCGGTCCGCCGTTAATACCGTGCTCGCCTTCGCCCGAAAGGCGGATACGGTCGCCTTCATCCACGCCGGCGGGAATTTTTACCGATAGGGTTTTATGCTGTTTCACCCGGCCCGCGCCGTGGCACGCCGTGCAGGGGTTGGCGATGGTTTTGCCGCTGCCGTGACACGTCGGGCAGGTCTGCTGGATCGAGAAGAAGCCCTGCTGCATGCGCACTTGGCCGTGGCCGCCGCACATGCCGCATGGGGTGGCTTGCGTGCCGGGCTTGGCACCGGAACCTTCGCAGGTTTCGCACACTTCCATGGTGGGAATGCGGATTTTGGTTTCGGTGCCACGCGCGGCATCTTCGAGACTGATTTCCAGGTTGTAGCGCAGATCGGCGCCGCGATAGACATTGGTGCGCCGACCGCCGCCACCGCCGAAGATATCGCCGAAAATATCGGAGAAAGCATCGGCGAAATTGCCAAAGCCCTGCCCGCTGCCCGCGCCATCCATGCCCGCATGACCGAACTGATCATACTGCGCGCGCTTACCGCCATCGGATAATATCTCGTAGGCCTCTTTTGCCTCTTTGAATTTTTCTTCCGCGTCCTTGCTGTCCGGGTTGCGATCCGGATGGTGCTTCATGGCGAGCTTGCGGTACGCTTTTTTGATATCGTCTTCGGAAGCGTCGCGGTTGACGCCTAGCACTTCATAGTAATCGCGTTTTGTCATGTTTTAGTGAGCGGTTAGCAGTTAGCGGTAAGCGCAAAAAAGCGGCGGCGGGTAATCCCGCTCACCGCTTCCTGCTTGCCGCTTACTTGTTGTCTTTGACTTCTTCGAATTCAGCGTCTACCACGTCTTCATCCGGTTTACCGCCAGTGCCAGAGGCCGTACTCGCACCGGCTTGCGCCGCTTGCGCCTGCATTTGCTCGGCGAGTTTATGCGAGGCGGTACCCAGCGCTTGCGTCTTGGCCTCGATGGTCGCCTTGTCGTTGGACTTGAGCGCTTCCTCGGCGTCTTTGATCGCGGCTTCGATGTTGCCTTTCTCTTCGGCACCGACTTTATCGCCATGCTCGGCCAGCGTCTTTTTCACCGAGTGGATCAGCGCATCGCATTGGTTGCGCGCCTCGACCAGCTCGCGCTGCTTACGGTCTTCTTCGGCATGCGCTTCGCCGTCGCGCACCATGCGCTGAACCTCTTCGTCGGAGAGGCCGGAGTTGGCCTTGATGGTGATCTTGGCTTCTTTGCCGCTGGCCTTGTCCTTGGCCGAGACATGCAGGATACCGTTGGCGTCGATGTCGAAGGTCACTTCGATCTGCGGCATGCCGCGCGGCGCGGGTGGAATGTCGCCAAGATTGAACTGCCCCAGGCTCTTGTTGGCGGCGGCCATTTCGCGCTCGCCTTGCAGCACGTGAATCGTCACCGCGGTTTGATTATCGTCCGCAGTGGAGAATACTTGCTGCGCCTTGGTCGGAATCGTGGTGTTTTTCTGGATCAGCTTGGTCATCACGCCGCCCAGGGTTTCGATGCCGAGGCTCAGCGGCGTCACGTCGAGCAACAGCACGTCCTTGACTTCGCCTTGCAGCACGCCGCCTTGGATGGCGGCGCCGATGGCTACCGCTTCATCCGGGTTCACATCGCGGCGCGGTTCTTTGCCGAAGAACGCTTTGACCTTCTCTTGTACTTTGGGCATACGCGTCATGCCGCCGACCAGGATGACGTCTTCGATATCGGAGACTTTGACGCCCGAATCCTTGATCGCCATCTGGCAGGGGCCGATGGTGCGTTCGATCAAGTCTTCCACCAGGCTTTCGAACTTGGCGCGGGTGATTTTCACGTTCAAGTGCTTAGGCCCGCTCGCATCCGCCGTGATATAGGGCAGATTTACTTCGGTTTGCTGCGCCGAAGACAATTCGATCTTGGCCTTCTCCGCCGCTTCTTTCAGGCGTTGCAGCGCGAGCATGTCCTTGCGCAGGTCGATGCCTTGCTCTTTTTTGAACTCATCCGCCAGATAGTCGATCACGCGCTGGTCGAAGTCTTCGCCGCCCAAGAAGGTGTCGCCGTTGGTGGACAGCACTTCGAACTGGTGCTCGCCTTCGACTTCGGCGATCTCGATAATAGAAATGTCGAAGGTGCCGCCGCCCAGGTCGTACACGGCGATTTTGCGATCGCCTTCTTTTTTGTCCATACCAAAGGCCAGCGCGGCCGCAGTCGGTTCGTTGATGATGCGTTTGACTTCCAGACCGGCGATGCGCCCGGCATCCTTGGTGGCTTGGCGCTGCGAGTCGTTGAAGTAAGCGGGCACGGTGATCACGGCTTCGGTGACTTCTTCGCCGAGATAGTCTTCCGCGGTCTTTTTCATTTTGCGCAGCACTTGGGCGGAGATTTCCGGCGGGGCCATTTTTTTGCCGCGCACCTCCACCCATGCGTCGCCGTTGTCGGCTTTAACAATGGTATAAGGTACGAGGCCAATGTCTTTTTGCACCATGGGCTCGTCGAAGCGGCGGCCGATCAGACGCTTCACCGCGAACAGCGTGTTCTTGGGGTTGGTGATGCCTTGGCGCTTGGCGGAAGCGCCCACTAGGATTTCGTCGTTGTCGCTGTAGGCAACGATAGAGGGCGTGGTGCGCGCGCCTTCCGCGTTTTCGATTACCTTAGGCTTGCCGCCTTCCATGATGGCGACGCAGGAATTGGTGGTGCCCAGGTCGATACCGATGATTTTTCCCATGATGCTTTATCCTCTAAAAATAATGGCTTGTTCTATAAGTGGGGCGCGGGGCGGGGTTTTTCAAGCGTCTTTTGCCTTGGCCACGGAGACCAGCGCCGGGCGCAGCACGCGCTCATGCAAGGCATAGCCCTTCTGCATCACCATCACCACGGTATTCGGCTCGGCATCCGCTTCCACCATCGCCATCGCCTGATGCCGGTGCGGATCGAACTTCTGCCCTTGCGGATTGATTTCCTGGATATGGAATTTGTCGAAAACCGTCGCTAATTGCTTCAGTGTGAGTTCGACGCCGCTCTTGAGCGTTTCCAGGCTGGCATTGTCGCTGGCGAGCGTGGCTTCCAGGGCGTCTTTTACCGCGAGCAGTTCGCCGGAAAAGCCCTCGATGGCAAATTTACGCGCGCTTTCCGCTTCCTGGTAGCCGCGTTTGCGGATGTTTTCCGTTTCGGCCTTGGCATACATCCAGGCATCGTAGTGTTCTTGAGCCTTGAGCTCGGCTTCCTTCAGCAGTTCTTCCACGCTGGGCATAACCTCCGCTTGCGGCGTGCCCTCGGGGTGTTCGGGTAAGGTATTTTCTTGATTCGACATGCAATCCTCCAAAGTCTCCGAGGCATATGGCGGCGCGTTTTGACATTTCAAGAGCAGAGAATGGCTTTTTAAGCAGGAATCGTGGAGCAGCGAATGCTAATTTCTCGCGCCTAAGGCCAAGGCACGGCTGCGAGACAATTCGGCGGATGGTTTGAGTTGCACGGGATCTTCGGACAGCCAGCCCTGTAGATTGGATACAGCGATGTCGGTTAGCGCACGAATCCAGTCCGGGCGCTGGTTGAGACAGGGGATGTAGTGGAAATCTTTGCCACCGCTAGAGAGGTAGGCCGCGCGGCATTCCATCGCGATTTCTTCCAGGGTTTCCAGGCAATCGGCAACGAAGCCGGGGCAGACCACGTCCACGCGCCGGACGCCTTTGCGCCCCAAATCCTCCAGCGTGGCTTGGGTATAAGGCTTGAGCCATTCGGCGCGGCCGAAGCGCGATTGGAAGGTGATTTGATATTGCTCGGATTGGAGCCCGAGTTGTTCCGCGAGCAGCCGCCCGGTCTTTTGGCATTCACAATGATAAGGATCGCCTTTATCCAGCGAGAAGCGCGGCACGCCGTGAAAGCTCATCACTAATTTGTCCGGCCGGCCGTTTTGCATCCAATAGTCGTTGATGTTCTGCGCCAGTGCCGCGATATAGCCGGGATGGTCGTGATAATGCTTGACCACGCGCAGCGCCGGCACATTCCGAGTTTTTTCCAGCGCGGCGAATACCGCATCCAGCGCGCTGCCGGTGGCGCTCGCCGCGTATTGCGGGTAGAGCGGAATGACAAGCAGGCGGTCGCAGCCTTGCGCTTTGAGTTTCTCGAAGACGCTTTCCACGCTGGGGGCACCATAACGCATGGCGAAATCGACCACCAGCGGCGCGCGGGTACGCTCGCCGAGATAGCCTTGCAGCAGCTTGGCCTGTTTTTGGGTGTGCACCAAAAGCGGTGAGCCGTCCGGCATCCAAATTTTGGCGTATTTCAGAGCCGATTTCTTGGGCCGGGTATTGAGAATAATGAAATTCAGAATCGGCCACCACGCGAAGCGCGGAATCTCGATCACGCGCGGGTCGGACAGAAATTCTTTGAGGTAGAACCGCAGCGCCGCTGCGGTAGGAGCCGCAGGCGTGCCGAGATTAATCAGTAACACCCCGATTTTGGGGATCGTTCCATGATTGTAGGGCGGTTCGGGGTTGAAAGGCATGGCGAATTGTAAGCGATGCAATTACTGATTACCTAATCGCCCAATTACAGGATTTAGTGGTAAGACAGGGCGCTCGAGAGCAGCTTGGCCGTGACATCCACAATCGGAATCACCCGGTCATAAGCCATGCGCGTCGGGCCGATCACGCCGACGGTGCCGACGACTTGACCGTCCACCTCGTAGGGCGCGGTAACGACACTGCATTCGTCGAGCGGCATCGCCCCCGACTCGCCGCCGATGAAAATTTGCACGCCTTCGCCGCGCTGGCCGATGGCGAGCAATTGCATCAGCGCGGTTTTTTGCTCGAAGATGGCGAACAGCTTGCGCAGTTGATCCATATTGCTGGAAAGGTCATGCACATTGAGCAATTTCCCCTCGCCGGTAATGACGTATTGATCTTGCGATTCGCTGATCGCATCGGTGCCGGCTTCTAGCGCGGCGGTCATGAGCGTGGTCATGTCTAGGCGGATTTGTTTTAGCTCATCGTGTATCGTGTCTTTCACTTGATCCAGGGTGCGCCCGGCGTAATGCCGGTTGAAGAAATTCGCGGCCTCGATGAGTTCGGTGGCGGTGTAAGACTGGCCCGGCATCAGGATGCGATTCTGCACCGTGCCGTCGGTGGAGACCAAAATCATCAGAATGCGCTGCTCGGAAAGATTCAAAAATTCGATATGGCGTATTGCGCTGGAGCGCTTGGAGGCCAGCACCACGCCCGCGAATTGGGTCAGGTCGGACAACAGGCGCGCGGCGGAAGTGATCAAGCGCTGCGGCTCGGAACTGTCGAGCTGATTTTCCAGCTTTTGGATTTCGTTCGTGGGCAGCTTGCGCACCGTGAGCAAGGTATCGACAAACAGCCGGTAGCCGCGCGGCGTGGGAATACGCCCGGCGGAAGTATGCGGACTCACGATAAATCCGAGGTCTTCCAGATCCGCCATCACATTGCGGATCGTGGCCGGGCTCAAATCCAGGCCGGAATATTTGGAGAGCGTGCGCGAACCCACCGGCTGGCCTTCGGCGATATAGCGTTCGACCAGGGTTTTCAACAGGAGCTGTGAGCGTTTATCGAGCACGGGATTCATTGTACTGATTTCGGCGATTTAGGGTAGTGGCATTCGCGACAAGCGCCGCCGCCGCGGCTATAATCCCGGCATCATGCATTTTCCCTTCAAAACGGTCGCGCTGGTCGGCAAATACAATACCCACGAGATTAGCGGCCCCATCGTGCGCCTTGCCCAGTTTTTGGAAAAAAAGGGCTGTAATGTCCTCATTACCGTGCAAACCGCCGACCGCATGGGTATCCCGGGTTTCGATACCGCGCGCCTGGCGGATATCGGCAAGCTGGCGGATTTAGCCATCGTGCTCGGCGGCGATGGCACCATGCTGAATGTGGCGCGCGTTCTCGCGGATTACGATATCGCGGTAGTCGGCGTCAACCAAGGGCGGCTCGGTTTTCTCACCGATGTGTCGGTGGACACCATGGAAGAAACGCTGGAAGAAATCCTCGCTGGCGAATTCACCAGTGAAAATCGCTTTCTGCTGGATGTGACCGTCGAGCGCGAGGGCGAGGGTGAAGCGGTATTTCATGGGCGCGCCTTCAACGATGTGGTGGTGAGCAAGGGCGCGACCGGCCGCTTGATCGAGACAGAAGTGTTTATCGACGGCCAATTCGTGTACAGCCAACGCTCCGATGGCCTGGTGGTCGCCTCGCCAACCGGCTCCACCGCTTATGCGCTGTCCGCCGGCGGGCCGATCGTGCACCCGACGCTGGAAGCCTTGGTGCTGGTGCCGATTTGTCCGCATACTCTCAGCAACCGGCCGATCGCGGTGCACAGTCACGCAGAAGTCGAAGTGCTGGTGATCCACGCCGACGATTGCAACGCCAACTTCGACGGCCAGCGCCGTTTGGAATTGAAGCCCGGCGACCGGGTGCGCGTGCGCCGCTCGGACAATTCGCTATTGCTGCTACGCCCGCCGGGACATAGTTATTACGATATGCTGCGCCAAAAACTCCACTGGGGCGAAAAACTGTAGGGGCGAGGCATGCCTCGCCCGCACTAAAATCGGGACAGATCGCCGTGCTGCTCAACCTCTCCGTCAAAGATTTCGTCATTGTCGATCGCGTCGAGATCGAATTCGCGTCCGGCTTCACCGTGCTCACCGGCGAGACCGGCGCGGGCAAATCGATTCTGATCGACGCACTGGCCTTGGTGCTGGGAGACCGCGGCGAGGCGTCGATGGTGCGCGCCGGTTGCGAGCGCGCGGAGATCGCCGCGCAATTCGATATCTCCCGGCTCCAACCCTTGCAAACCTGGCTCATCGAGAACGATCTGGCGAACGACGACGGCGAATGCTTGCTGCGCCGCGTGGTGGATAGCCATGGCCGCTCGCGCGCCTTCATCAACGGCCATGCCAGCACCTTGCAGCAATTGCGCGAGGCCGGCGAATGGCTGGTGGATATCCATGGTCAGCACGCGCATCAATCGCTGCTACGCGCCGCCTCCCAGCGTGCCTTACTCGATGGTTACGGCGGTTTGACGGATACGGCACGGCAAGTCAACGAAGCCTATCGTATCTGGCAAGCACTCAAACGCCAGCGCGAGGAGGGCGAGAGCAATGCCGCGGCACTCGCCCAAGAACGCGAAGACTTGGAGTGGCGCGTGCAAGAACTCTCCGGATTGAGCTTCAGTACCGAGGCGTGGCAGGTTTTGCTCACCGAGCATGCGCGGCTCTCCAATGCCGTGAGCCTCATCGACGGCGCGCGCTACGGCGTGGAAACGCTTTCGGAGAACGACGCTTCGCTCATCGCCCAGCTAGCCGGTTTGATCGGCAAGCTGAAGCAATTGCGCGAATACGATGGCAGCTTGCAAGAAATCATAGAGCTCTTGGAGCCCGCCGAGATTCAGTTGCAGGAAGCGGCCCATAGCCTCAATCACTATTTGCAAAAACTCGATCTCGACCCCGAGCGCTTGAACGACTGCGAGCAGCGGCTTAATGCTATCCACAGCGCGGCGCGCAAGTATCGCGTGACGCCCGAACAAATGCCGGAATTGCTGGTCGCCGCGAGCGCACGCCTCGCATCGCTTATCGAAACCGCCGACCCCGGCGCCTTGGCGCGCAAAGAGCACGAAGCTAAAACCCACTTTGACGAGCTGGCGAAAAAATTATCCGCCGGCCGCAAGCAAGCCGCCAAGAAGTTGAGCCAAAAAGTCAGTGCCACCCTGCAACAGCTCGCCATGGCGGGCGGTGTGTTTGAAGCGGCGCTCCTCCCCGTGACCGAGGGCGCGAGCTTCGGCTACGAGAGCGTGGACTTCCTAGTCGCCGCGCACGCCGGCATGGCGCCCAAGCCGCTGGCCAAAGTGGCTTCCGGCGGTGAGCTGTCGCGCATCAGCTTGGCGCTCCAAGTTGCCGCCATCGATATAGCGGCCGTGCCGACGCTGATTTTCGATGAAGTGGATGTCGGCATCGGCGGCGGCGTGGCCGAAATCGTCGGCGGTCTGCTCAAGGACGTGGGCGCGCAGCACCAAGTACTGTGCATCACCCACTTGCCGCAAGTTGCGGCCCAAGGCAATCATCACTTGCGCGTGTCGAAAGAAACGCACAACGGCGCGACCTTGTCGCGGATTGAAACGCTGGACAAAAAAGCGCGCATCGAAGAAATCGCGCGCATGCTGGGTGGGGTGGAGATCACCGCAAAAACGAGAGCGCATGCGGCGGAGATGCTGGGGGCAAGCGCCCAGGATTAGTTTTTACCGCTCACGCGCGGTACGGGCAACTCGCCTTCGCGCAATCCACATATAAGTACAGCGAATGCTCGCGGATCGTGAAGCCGCGATCCTTGGCGATTTTTTCTTGGCGTTTTTCGATTTCGGAATCGAAAAACTCTTCCACTCGGCCGCATTGCAGGCACACCAGGTGATCGTGGTGGCCGCCTTGGTTGAGTTCGAATACCGCTTTGCCGCTTTCGAAGTGATGGCGGATCAACAGCCCGGCTTGTTCGAATTGGGTGAGCACGCGATAGACGGTGGCAAGCCCGATGTCTTCATGTTCGTTCAGCAGCACGCGATAAATGTCCTCGGCGGTGAGGTGCCGCTCGCTGCTGGTCTCGAATAAGCTCAGGATTTTGAGGCGCGGCAAGGTGGCCTTGAGGCCGACGCTTTTGAGTTCACTGGGGTCGCTCATAGGGGGGCGTCCTAAAAGAAGGAGTGGCATATCATACGAGCTTTGGCCGGGGCTAGCCAGGCCGTTTACCTGCCACAAAGAGATTGCCCGCGCTATAATGGCGCGTCTAATAACGCCTCCACCCCTTATGCGCCGTCTTGTTCCGCTCATCTTGCTATTCCTTGCCGCGTGCTCCAGTACTTCGTTCACGTCGTATCTGCCGACGCCGTACCGGCCCGATATTCAGCAAGGCAACGTCATTACCCAGGACATGGTGGCGAAGCTGAAGCCGGGTATGACCAAGGCGCAGGTGCGCTTCGTGCTGGGCTCGCCGCCGATCACCGATATCTTCCACGCCAACCGCTGGGATTATGTGTATCTGCTCAAGGAAGGCAGGAATATCAAAGAAGAGCGCAAGCTCACGCTGTTTTTCGATAACGATCAATTGACGCGCGTAGCGGGCGATGTGGTCCCCGAGACCGCGCAAGACAAGGCGCAAGAAGCCGCCAAGCCGGCGCAGGCGCCGACCGAGATCGTATTGCAGAAATACGACCCCAAGGCGCCGCCTCCGCCGCCGCCGGGAGATGAAAAGGGCTTTTTCGGCCGGCTGTTGGAAAAGATCGGGCTGTAATTCAGACATGTTAAACATCGCTATCGCAGGCAGTTCGGGGCGCATGGGCCGGGCCTTGATCGAGGCCGTGATCCAAGCGCCGGATATGCGTCTGGCCGCGGCGCTCGACCGCGCGGGGAGCTCTGCGCTCGGCAAGGATGCCGGCGAGTTGATCGGCGCGCCCTGCGGCACCCTGATTACCGATAATTCGGATACGGCGCTCAAGGGCGCGCATGCGCTAATCGATTTTACCCGTCCCGAAGGCACGCTCGCGCATCTCGAACTATGCCGCAAGCACAAGGTAAATATGGTGATCGGCACCACCGGCTTCACGCCTGAACAGAAACACATCATCCAGGCGGCGAGTGCGGATATCGCCATCGTGTTCGCGCCGAATATGAGCGTGGGCGTGAATGTGGTGTTCAAGCTCTTGGAGCAGGCGGCCAAGGTGCTGAATGATGGCTACGATATCGAGATTATCGAAGCGCATCACCGGCACAAGGTGGATTCCCCCTCCGGTACCGCGCTGCGCATGGGTGAAGTGGTGGCCGAGACTTTAGGTCGGGATATCGCGGAATGCGCGATTTACGGCCGCGAGGGCGTCACCGGCGAACGCAATCCCTCCACCATCGGCTTTGCCACCGTGCGCGGCGGCGATATCGTGGGCGACCATACCGTGTTGTTCGCCGGCACCGGCGAACGCGTGGAAATTTCGCACAAGGCTTCCAGCCGCGCCACCTTCAGCATGGGGGCGGTGCGCGCCGCGCGGTTTTTGGCGGGCAAGACCAGCGGGCTGTTTGATATGCAGGATGTGTTGGGCTTGCGTGCTTGATCATTGTTGTTCGTGGATGTTGTGAAGCTCTAGACTTGATCCCGATCTGCTATTTCTGATGATTGGCAAAAAATAGCGGTTGGGATCCCCAGCCTT
>DAIAMA010000149.1 GCA_027438535.1 bacterium | reverse complement strand
GCGTTTAGGCTGCCGCGCCCCAGGTAACCGAGCGTAATGCCCAGCGCCAGCGTGCCGAGCATCGCGGCATAACGTAGCCATTGCGGGCGCGGCGGTGCGGTGCCGCGGCGCAACACCGCGGGCAGCGGCTCATTTAGAGTGGGGTCGAATACGGCATGCAGCATTTCATTTTGCTTGCGATAGGCCGTGACTTTTTCCGCGGCCTGCGGATGCGCGTTAAGGTAAGCCTCCACCTCGGCATGGCGCGCGGGGTCGAGCCGGCCATCCACATAGGCGTGCAACATATCCTCGGTGATCGCGCTCATTTCACTCTCCGCAGCGTGGTTTGGGGCGTGCCGGAGAGTACCTGCCGCAGCCGCTCGCGGCCGCGCGCGAGGCGCGACATCACCGTGCCGAGCGGCACGCCCAATACCTTCGCGACTTCTTCATAGCGTAATTCTTCCAACCCGACCAGCAGCAATACCGCGCGGTATTCCAGCGGCAATTGCGCCAGCGCGGTGCTCAGATCGCGGATTTCCAGCGCGTGTTCTTGCGCGGGCGCGACCGGAATGTCGAATGCTTCCGGCAGCGCCTCTTCGGGCCGCCGTGCATGT
This sequence comes from bacterium, assembly GCA_027438535.1. Taxonomy (GTDB): domain Bacteria; phylum Pseudomonadota; class Gammaproteobacteria; order Burkholderiales; family Thiobacteraceae; genus RBG-16-58-11. Next base: position 3,522 of record DAIAMA010000149.1, on the reverse strand, counting down.
GCATCCAGCTGGTTGAGATAAACATTGTGCATAATGCTGAATAACCAGGCACGCAAATCCGAGCCGCGCCGCCATAAGGATAGTTTCGACCAGGCGCGCTCCAGCGTATCCTGCACCAGATCGTCGGCACGCGCCGCTTCGCCCGTGAGCGCGCGCGCATAGCGGCGCAGGCGCGGGATATGGGCTTCGATGGGATGTTCATTATCGCGCATGCGTGACCTAAGAAAAAGCAGCTCAGCACGGGCTGCAGCACAAGGCAAGCCCGTGGTGAAAGCGATCAATAACCCGTGGATCCCATGGCGAGTTTCGGATCGATTTGCCACACTTCATTCACCAGCTTGCCGTCGCGATAGACTAGCACATAGCGTACTTTGACCACGGCCCGGCCCTTGAACTCGACGTTCGCGGTCACGGTCGCGCCCTTATCATTGGCGCTGGTGTCGACGTTGCTCACATTCACTTCAAACGGGCCGTTCTTGCTGAACTTGCTCCACACTTCCTGGATTTTATCGGTGCCGGTATAAGCGCCATTGAGCGGGCCGCCCACCCACTGGAAAGTAGCGTCGCCCGCATATTGGCTCATGATGCCATCCACATTACCGGCGCCGATGGCGCTGAAATGGGCTTTGGCCTCATCGGCGGGGCCGGCGAAGGCGGTCAAGGGCAGGGTAGCGAAAGCAAGGGCGATAGACAGCTTACGAATAGACATTCTGGTTTCTCCATTAGGTTGAAAAAAAGGGCCTTACGCTGGAGTAAACAGATGGGCTAGGGCGTTTATTCCCGGGGTGAGGGAATTTTTTTCGGAGCAGGGCCGGCATTGCCGCTGCCCGGGTTGCCGGCACTTAATTAGTGTTGATTGCCTGCTGTGGCGGGGCCAGATTCAATTTAGCAGCGATCGCTTCGGCGGCATTGAAAAATTCTTCCGCCCGCGCCGGATGGCTGTAGCAAGCTTGAGCCAAGTGTTGCAGCGCATCCGGCTGGCCGTAGTGTTGGGCGATGAGGTGGATGAGTTCGCCGGCCTCATTGCCGACTACTTCGCCGCTCAGGAGCACGCCGCTTTGCGCATCGGCGACCAGGCGCACGAAGCCATCGGCATCGTCTTGGCCCAGGGCGCGCGGATTGGTTTCGAAGGTGGCGAGGCCGATGGCAGGATCTTTATTCTCGGCCGCGCCGTTCAGGCCGATGCGGCCGAGCTCGAGCGCGGAGTACACCAGGTCCGGTACGGTCTTGCGGTCTTGTTTGCGCGATTCCGCCTGCAGGATGTTCGCGACCGCAATTTGTGCATCGGCCAGCGCCTGGTTCGCCGACATGCGTGGATTGGCCACATCGCCGATGGCGTAGATATGGGGCTGCGCGGTTTGCAGATACTCATTGGCCTTGATATAGCCCTTGCTGTCGGTATTCACCCCCGCGGCATCGAGATTGAGTCCGGTGGTGTGCGGACGGCGGCCGGTGCCGAGCAGCACCCAATCGACGATGACTTCTTCCGCGCCGCCTTGCAAGAGGAGCTTCACGCCTTCCGGCAGGATTTCGACCGCCTCGGGCCGATGGCCGATTTTGGGTTCGATGCCGTAGTGTTTGAATTTTTCCGTCAGCAGCTTGAGCGCGGGCGGGCTAAAGCAGGAATTGGAAAGCGGCGCATTTTGGCTGATCCACACCACTTCTTTGCCGAGCATGGCGAGGATGAAAGCGAATTCGGCGCCGACGGTGCCAGAGCCGACAATCGCCACACGCTTGCCGGCGGGCGGCGGCTGATTGAAGAGATCGTCGCTGGTGAGCACACGGCCTTCGGTTAAATAGAAGGGCTTGGGCACGAAGGGGCTGGCGCCGGTGGCGATAATAAAATGGTGCGCGCTTAAACGGTCGCGGCCATCGAGCGCGATGGTATTGGCATCGACGAATGCCGCTTGCGCCGCGAAGCCGCCGATACGGAGCTGTTTCATCGTGGCGATATAGTTGTCGCGGACGGTTTTGACGACTTTCTTTTGGTGCTCCCAAGCGAGCCCAAGATCGCCCGCGAGCGCGCCTTGCACGCCGCGCTTGGCGTAGCCGCGGCTGGCGGCGATGAGCTTGGCGGAGTGATGCCAATCGTTCTTCGGCACGCAGCCGCGATTGAGGCCGCAACCTCCCCATTCGGCTTTCTCCACGATGCCCACTTTCAAGCCGCGTTGCGCGGCGAGCACCGCTGCCCGGTACCCCCCTGGACCCGAGCCGATTACGATAAGATCGTACTGCATGTAGGCATTGTAGCGGCAAGCCGCCGGTTGTGGTCGATTAGCTATTGATTGCGATCAACCCATAGCTAATCGTGCGGCTGCGCGACGTTCACTTTATAGCAAAAATAGCGTTGCCAGTCTCAGAAAAATAAAAAATCCGCCGCTGCCGGTAATGGCTGTCATCAGCACGCTGGCGCCGACAGCGGGATTGCGCCCTGTTTCCATCACGAACAGCGATGCGCATATACATCACCGCGGTCATGGGGAAACACCGCGCCGCCGCAAAGCCACATTGTATGAATAAGCCTGCATAGCGTCTATGACAGCACGCAGTTTTCGCCTCGGGCTGATAAACTAGCGGCTCTTCAATCGAGCCGCTTATGCGTTTTCAACCGCCTGGACAAATCGCCCGCGCCCTACTCGGTGCCCCGAATCTGTGGGACCTGGTGGTATTCCCCGTGGTGTTGGCCGCCTTGTTCCTTATCGCCTGGGGTAGCCATCAAATGGCTGCCCCATACCAGCTCGGCGAAGTGATCCCGGTTTCCCTCGATCCGGCCAATTTGCCGCACTACGCCTTGCGCACCACGCTACGCATGGCGCTGGCGATGGGCTTGTCGCTGGTTTTCACTTTCATCTACGCCAGTCTTGCCGCTAAATACCGGCGCGCCGAGAAGATCATGATCCCGGCGCTCGATATCTTGCAGTCCGTGCCGATTTTGGGTTTTCTATCGCTTACCGTCATGGGCTTCATTCAGCTATTCCCGGGCAGCATGCTGGGGCCGGAGGCGGCGGCAATTTTCGCCATCTTTACTTCCCAGGCCTGGAACATGACCTTCAGTTTCTATCATTCGCTGCGCATGATTCCGAATGATTTGCGCCTGGCGGCGGATGCGTTCCAGTTGTCGGCCTGGCAGCGATTTTGGAAGCTGGAAGTGCCGTTCGCCATGCCGGGCTTGGTCTGGAACACGATGATGTCGATGTCGGGCGGCTGGTTTTTCGTGGTCGCGTCGGAAGCGATTACGGTGTCCAACCAGACCATCCTACTGCCCGGCATCGGCTCCTATATCGCGCTGGCGATCCAGCACAAAGACCTGACTGCCATCGGCTATGCGATCCTGACTATGCTGGTGGTGATCGTGCTCTACGACCAACTCATCTTCCGCCCGCTGGTGGCCTGGTCGGAGAAGTTCAAGTTCGAATTGTCGGAAGCGCAGGAGGTGCCCCAGTCGCTAGTACTGTCGCTGCTGCAGCGTGCGCGTTGGTTGCCGTTGCTCTTGTCTCTGCCTGCCGCGGTATGGGAGTTTTC